>JBILSZ010000113.1:0-8020 GCA_044371755.1 Flavobacteriales bacterium
CGTTGTTAATAAGGTTCGAAAACCCTATGAATAGGGACTTTTTTTAACTACAAAACCCCGTCCTTATTAACAACGCTAGTGTTTTATCAACAAAAGGCGCATTTTTCCGCGTCAACTCTTGCTTACGTGAAGTTTAGTCTTCTACATTTGGCCTTGTACAAGCAAAAGCTTGTTTGTTTAACCCTAAAAATCAATAAATACAATGAACAAAGCAGAATTGATTGAAGCAATTGCTTCTAGCGCAAAGCTTTCTAAGGCTGATGCAAAGAAAGCTCTCGATGGTTTCATCGAATCAACTACAAAGGCTCTTAAGAAGGGTGACCGCGTAGCTTTAGTAGGTTTCGGTTCTTTCAGCGTTACTAAGCGTGCCGCTCGTAAAGGTCGTAACCCACAGACTGGTAAGGAAATCACTATCAAAGCTAAGAACGTAGTACGTTTCAAGGCTGGTGCTGAGCTTCAGACTAAAGTGAAGTAATCTACCTCACCAACAAAAAAATTAAAGGGCTAACTCCAACGAGCTAGCCCTTTTTTTTTCTCCATATTTTTGCAATCGAATGTCACAAAAGTTATATGATTTATTGAGCGAACATCTCACCGAAAGAAAGCGGGAGTTGTTTGATAAAGTAGTGAACAATCGCACGCGCCATCTGGCATTGGTGATGGAGGATGTATATCAAACACACAACTCAAGTGCGATTGTTCGTAGCATGGAAAGTTGGGGTATTCAAGACATTTATTCTATAGAAAATCGAAATAGTTTTTTTCTGCACCGCCGCATTGCACGTGGTTCATACGATTGGCTCACTTTGCATCAATACAATGAAGCAGAGAATAACACTGAAGCATGCATTCGTGATTTAAAGGATAGAGGTTATAAGATTGTTGCAACTGCATTGCACGAAAATGCAAAGCCTTTGGATGAGTTAGATATCACCCAGAAGACCGCCATCGTAATGGGTACAGAGTTGACGGGAGTGAGTGATAAAATGAAGGAGCTCGCGGACGAGAATGTAGTTATTCCCATGTATGGTTTTACAGAGAGTTTGAATGTATCCGTTGCTTCTGCGGTAATCATGCAAACGTTGATAGAAAAACTGCGCGCTTCTGACATCCCATGGCAGCTTACAGATGAAGAAAAGTTAGCGCTCAAAATAGAGTGGGCCAAACGCACCATTCAGTGGAGCCAGCACATCATCGATCTATATGAGAGCAATAATCTAAATAGTGACTAGATACTAGTGACTAACGACTAGTGACTAGTAACTATCTCACTGAAACTAGTCACTAGTATCTAGTCGTTAGTCACTAAATTGTATCTTTACCATCTAAATTAGCCTATTCATGTTTTTAATATTTGATACAGAGACCACTGGTCTGCCGGGGAGTTGGAATGCACCGATAACGGATTCTAACAATTGGCCGCGGTGTGTGCAGCTTGCTTGGCAATTGCATGATTTTTCGGGCAAATTGGTCAACAGAGGAAATTTTATCATTCAACCAGAAGGATATAGTATTCCATTTAATGCCGAGAAGGTTCATGGCATCTCGACAGAGCGTGCGATGCGCGAGGGACATTCACTGCAATCAGTGTTAGAGATTTTTCAAGAAGACCTCAATAAAGCTGAATATATCGCCGGCCATAATATTGAATTTGATATCAATATTATGGGCGCTGAGTATTACAGAAAGGGATTTGGTGAGTTGGTGTTGAAGATAAAGAAATCTCTGGATACAAAGGATTTGTCCACGGAGTTTTGCGCTATCCCCGGCGGCAAGGGCGGAAAATTCAAATGGCCAACGCTTACAGAACTACATGTCAAACTTTTTGGCGTCGCCTTCGAAGAGGCGCACGACGCGGCTTTTGACGTAGATGCTACTTCAAAATGTTTTTTCGGCTTGATTCAAAAAAGAGTCATCGCTATAAAAGAAGTTTCAGATCCCTCTACCATCACCTACGAGGCTCCCATCCTAGAAGACAGCAACTTCAAGACACCAATTGCATCTTCTCCTTCTCCCTCAGATTCTCCTTCTCCTTCTCCTCATTCTCAATCTCAACCTCAATCTCAATCTCAACCTCAACCTCAATCTCAATCTCAACCTCAATCTCAATCTCAACCTCAATCTCAACCTCAACCTCAACCTCAATCTCATTCTGATTCCCCTTCTCCTCCTCATTTCGTCCACCTCCACGTTCACTCTCAGTATTCGGTACTACAGTCTACTACCGAGATTGCAGCGATGGTGAAGAAGGCTAAAGCCGACGGATGGCCTGCGATAGCGATTACGGATCATGGAAACATGATGGGAGCTTTTCAGTTTGTGAGTGAAGCACTCAAAAGCGAAATCAAACCCATAGTGGGATGTGAGTTGAATATCTGTCGCGACCTCACCGATAAATCGAACAAGGATGATGGATTCCAAACGGTGATTTTAGCAAAGAGTAAAGATGGATATCACAATCTCGCGAAGTTATCGTCGATAGCTTTTACAGAAGGATTTTACTATGTTCCTCGAATAGACAAAGGGCGTTTATTACAATATAAAGAAAATTTGATTGTCACTACAGGTGGCATGTATGGCGAGATTCCGTATACCATTTTGAATTTTGGGGAGGAAAAGGCAGAAGAGTTATTCGTGTGGTGGAAAGAACAATTTGGTGAAGATTTTTATGCTGAAATCAATCGCCACGGACTGGAAGAGGAAGATTATGTGAACCGAGTGCTCATTCGGTTTTGTCAAAAATATGATGTCAAGTATTTTGCCGCCAATTCTAGTTATTATAACGAGCGCTCTGAAGCCGAAGCACAAGACGCTTTGGTCTGCGTAAAGGAAGGCGAATATGTTAGCAAGCCTTCTAAATACATAGGCAAACGCGGCCGTGAGTTTCGTTTTGGTTTGCCCAACGATCAGTTTTATATCAAGACCACAGAGGAGATGTCAGAATTATTTGCAGACATGCCAGAGGCTCTTGCAGTTACAATCGAGATTGCGGATAAGTGTGAGTCTTATAAACTCGCACGCGAGGTTCTTCTTCCCAAGTTTGAAATACCTGAAGAGTTTCAAGATCCGCAAGATGCCGAAGACCGCGGTAAACGAGGCGAGAACGCATATCTCAGACATCTTACCTTTGAAGGAGCTAAACGTCGATATACAGAACTCACACCAGAGATTGAAGATCGTTTAAATTTTGAATTAAAAACAATTGAGAATTCCGGGTATCCCGGTTATTTTTTGATTGTACAAGATTTTTGTGCAAAGGCAAGAGAGATGGGAGTAAGCGTGGGTCCAGGTCGCGGATCTGCTGCTGGAAGTGCAGTGGCATATTGCATCGCCATCACGAATGTGGATCCCATTAAATACAATCTTCTCTTTGAGCGTTTCTTAAATCCAGAGCGCGTGTCCCTCCCCGATATCGATATCGACTTTGATGATGAGGGTCGCGATAAAGTGATTGATTATGTGCGTGCGAAATATGGCAACAACATGGTGGCGCAGATCATCACGTATGGTACGATGGCCGCAAAGTCTTCTATTCGCGACGCAGGACGTGTATTTGAATTGCCTTTGCCCGATACCGATCGCATCGCCAAGCTTATGCCCGACGGCGATCTTGCAAAGATTTTTAAGTATGATGATAAAGAACTTGCTTCGAAACTCAGCGGTGATGACTTGTTGAATGCGAAGCAACTGCGTGAAATATACAAGAGCACTACGAACGAAGGAAAGGTATTGCAAATGGCTGGCATCCTTGAGGGTTCGGTGCGTAATACGGGCATACACGCTTGCGGAGTCATCATTACTCCTGATGATATCACCAAGTTTGTTCCCGTGGCTACCGCAAAGGATAGCGACATGTGGTGTACGCAGTTTGACAACAGTGTGGTAGAAAGTGCAGGCCTTTTGAAGATGGACTTCTTAGGACTAAAAACTTTGACGCTCATCAAACACACCATCCGTATGGTGAAAGAGACGAAGGGAATCGATATCGATATTGAAGCGATACCACTCGATGACGAGAAGACCTATCAACTTTTTCAACGCGGCGAAACAGTAGCCATATTCCAATACGAAAGTGATGGAATGAGAAAATACTTGCGCGATCTCAAGCCAACAGTCTTTGATGACTTGATTGCGATGAACGCATTGTACCGTCCGGGACCGCTGGAATACATTCCAAGCTTTATCAAACGCAAGCATGGTACAGAAGCGATTACTTATGACTTGCCAGATATGGAAGAATACCTCAAGGAGACTTATGGTATTACCGTTTATCAAGAGCAGGTAATGTTGCTTTCACAGAAGCTTGCTGGTTTCTCTAAAGGTGAGGCCGACGTATTGCGTAAGGCGATGGGTAAAAAGCAGAAAGATGTCTTGGATAAAATGAAGGGCAAGTTTATGACTGGAGCCGCAGCTAATGGACATCCAGCAGACAAGCTCGAAAAGATTTGGACCGACTGGGAAGCGTTTGCGAGCTATGCCTTCAACAAATCACACTCTACATGTTATGCTTGGGTGGCTTATCAGACGGCCTATTTGAAGGCGCACTATCCAGCAGAGTATATGGCTTCTGTTTTATCCAATAACTTGAGTGATATAAAACAAGTGACATTCTTTATGCAAGAATGTAAATTGCAAAATATTCCTGTATTAGGACCGGATGTGAATGAATCGAATGCCATGTTTACGGTGAATCAAAAAGGCGAAATTCGATTTGGATTAGCGGCAGTGAAGGGAGTAGGGGAAAATGCAGTGGAAAGCATTGTGAAAGAAAGAAAGATTCAACCGTATAAAAATATTTTTGATTTCATGGAGCGCATTGATGCGAAGGCGGGTAATAAGAAAGTACTCGAATCGCTGGCACTTGCTGGGGCTTTGGATGAATTCAAAATTCAGCGCGCTGCATTTTTTGCTCCAGATGGTAAGTCAGAGACCTTTATTGAAACATTACTGAAATATGCGAATAGTATTCGAGAAAGTAAGAATACTTCGCAAGTATCATTGTTTGGCGACATGGCAGAAGCCGCGATGCCAGAACCACAACCACCGGTAGTAGAGCCGTGGGATACGCTTTCACAATTATCCAAAGAGAAAGAAGTGGTGGGAATGTTTATCAGCGGACATCCGATGGATGACTTCGAATTGGAAATAAGAAGTTTCTGTTCAGATGGAGGTTTGACTTTGCTTCAAGATATGGAGCAAAATAAAAACCGCGAATTGAAGCTTGCGGGCATGGTCACCGAAGTGATAGAGAAAGTGGCACGTGCCAGTAACAAGCCATTCGGAACTTTTAAAATGGAAGATTACGAGGGTAGTTTCGAATTCGTTTTGTTTGGTGAAGATTATATGAAGTATCGTCACTTATTGCAGAAAGGACACTTCTTATTCATAGCTGGCCGTATACAAACCAAGAAGTTTGGACCTGATGCCGACAAAGGCTTGGAGTTTAAGATAAATAGGGTAGAGCCTTTGTATGAGATTCGTGAGAAGATGGCGCGCTATCTGACCATAACGGTGCCTTTGGAGTATGTGAGTACAACGATGATTGATAATTTGACAACCTTGATTCAAAGTGGCCAAGGCAAGACGCAGATGCGATTTAAAATAAAGGATGGAAATACTGAATTATTACTTCCTAGTTTGTCGCATAATAAAGTGGCCGTGTCGAATGACTTAGTGAAAGAATTAAAGAAGTATCCAGAGTTGGAGTACATGGTAGAATCAGCTTAGATGAATAAATTATTTTTAATCATATTGATATCCTTACTTTTTGTAAAAAATACAATAAGTGGTGGGAATTACGGTAAATTAAATTTTATTTAAAAATCTGGAATACGTTGTAGTTTAACGCCTCAATGCTCTTTTGCGTCTTTGATGTCGGATAGAATATTTTATTGTTAGCACCAGTGCTCGTTGTCACCTTCCAATCGCTATTAGAAAAGAGTTCTGTGATTTCTGTCAACGGGGTTTTGAACGTGAATCTGCAATGGAAACCATCGCTTTCTCTTTTTACAAAAAGTAAATTAATTTTTTGATTTTTGCTCGAAACAACACCGTTTTCTAAGAGTATTTGATCAACTGATTTGATATTATCTTCTGAAATGATTGTAAAATTGACAAGTGCTGAATCTTTGATATCATCTTTATATCGCAGAGTGAAGTCCATTACTACCTTTTCCTTTTTTTCATTTTTAAATTCCAAAGGCTTGATAAAGTATTGCGATCCCTCTTCGCCTACGAAGAAAGTTTCGTATAATTTATTGCCAGCGGATGCTCCGCCCGGCTTCATTCCACCACAAGCCGATGCAGCAGCTATGAACACAGCGGCGAATATTATGAATAACGGACTATTCTTCATTAGAAAGATGAATTCTTGACTTCATTTGTTGGAAGTCAAATTGAGTAGATATAAAAATTGAGTCTTTGCTAGAACAAAGCAGGTAAACTGATTTTCCATTATTCATCATCAAAACTTCTGAGGTGAAGAATCCATCATACTTACCGAAAGAATGCACTGCCACAGAATCTTGGGCGATTGAATTTACACGTGCCGAGCGCTCTTGTGCGAACTTGCTCAGATTAGGTTCCACTGGTATACCAACGAAGAATTCATGATTGGCAGAGCGGCCGTATTTGAAAAGAGGAATGCTGACGGATTGCGATCCCGTTATTTTTGAAAACATCTCACGCGCATACTGATCATAGGAATAGACTTTTTCACTATCCAATAATTGCACATAAGAACCATTGTAGAGCTCTACTTTTGAAGGATCAGCGCCAGAACAGGCAATTAGGAGTAGAGCGAAAAGAAAATAGATTGACTTTTTCATTATAAAAAAAGAGCTCAGTGATTATTCACTGAGCTCTTGGTAGGTTTATTCACCTGTAACGATTGTTTCGTAAGTAACGATGATGTTCAAAAGGCTGGTTTGCTTGATATCAACAGTTGAAATCTTTGTGATACCGCCATTTTGAGCAGCAGACTTGATGCTAGCGTCAGCGTTGAAGAAAAGGAATCCAAGGAAACCAGTTGCTTTAGCTGTACCAACTTTAGAACCTACAGAATTGCTAGTAGCATTTACTGGAAGTGTAAGTGAGCAGCTAGAAAGCATAGCAGTAGCAAGAACCAAAGCTGCAAACATTTTGATTTTTTTCATAAAAAAGGAGGTTAAGGGATTTTCCTACTCTATTGGCTTTTCGGATTTCGCCTCACATTTTAGGGTTGTGATTCCCATTTAGCCGCCGAAATTAATACAAAAGCATTAGTCTATAAAATTTAAAAAACTTTTCCTGAATTAAAACCTCTCATAAATGATTCTTTTCTCTCTTCAGACGTTCCATGCGTAAAACTATCGGGTTCTATATAACCCCGCGCTCTTTTTTGAATCGTGTCATCACCAACGGCATGTGCCGCACTCATAGCTTCTTCAATATCACCTCCTTTTGCGCCATAACGTGTTTTTAACTCCTTGAAGAAGGTCATGTCCATATATACGGTTTCATCTGCTGGGCAGTAAAATGGCCCCATGGCTGCGCTCGCCTTGCCGCATTCACTTGTTACTTCGTCGCTAAAGAGCACCATCTTAGGTTCGCGGTAAGTCATTCCTTCTTGTTGAAATAGAGTATTCCACACATCTTCACAATCCGCAAATACAGTGGCAGCAAAGGCTCCCAGTTCTTTCTCTTCTTGTGTGAGCTCGCGGGTTTGAGTCATTTGTTGCTCACCACCACCACCTTGATTCACCTGTTGCAGTACTTGACCTATTTGAGAGCCCTGTTCGCCTCCAAACATAGTGAGTAACAAAATGATAACGCCTATTAATCCCCCTCCTGCTGCCACTTTACCTCCGCTTAGCGATTTGCCACGTCGGTCTTCAACGTTTGAACTTTGTCTTCAGCCTTGCCATTTCATGATGAGATTTTTTGAAAATTATTTTTTCAATGCATAGATTATAGATGCTTGGATGATTTCCAATGCTCTTTGTATTTCCTCCATTGTGATGGTGAGTGGCGGTGCGATACG
>JBILSZ010000123.1:0-6950 GCA_044371755.1 Flavobacteriales bacterium
CGTATTCGTTTGGACAGTCACCAGCGATGGTGTCTTGTGAGAATGTGATTACAACATCAGAACATACGTCAGTAGCTGTAGCCATTCCGTACATTACATCCATATCACAAGAGAATTCATTGCCCTGTGGAGCTGTTACTTCTGGAGCAGTAGTGTCTACGATTGTGTAAACAACAACAGCTTCTGTTTCGTTACCACAATTATCTTCACCAGTGAACGTGTAAGTGATAGTGCGTGGGCAACCAACTTCTGTATCAACAACATCCAAAGAAACCTCAACGTCACCGTCGCAGTTATCAGAGAATACTACAACTGGAGTAGAGAAGTCGTCACCACATTCGAATGTAGTCACTTCAGTCAATACTTCGTAAGTTGGAGCTACTTCATCAGTCAATGTGATGAACTGAGTGAAAGTAGATGCATTCTGACAAGCGTCAGTAGCAGTGTAAACGCGAATTACGCGACCTTCACAAGCACCGCTTACGAGGTCATCGTTATAAGTAACTGTGTACTCATTACAGTTGTCAGATACTGATACGTACGTACCGAGGTAATCATCACATGGACGTTCGATTTCTACCACGCTACCTTCGAAAGATGGAGCAGTAGTATCAACAACAGTAGCAGTTTGAGTGAACATTGCTGTGTTACCACAAGCGTCAGTTACAGTGTAAACGCGAGCGTACTGAGAGAAGCAATCACCTTCAGAGATAGTGTTGTCAACAAATGTAATTGTTGCATCACCACAAGAATCTCCGTAAGATGGCTCTTGCCATACGATTTCTTCGTCGCACTCGAAAGTCAATTCAGCTATACCCTCTACAGTTGGGTTAATGTCGTCAGTTACTGTGATATATTGAACAGCCATAGCTTGGTTGCCACAGTTGTCAAATGCACGGAACATACGAGTGATTACATACTCATTAGCACACTCACCTGGAGTGATCATGTCTGTTGAAGAAACTTCAACATCCTCGTCACAGTTGTCAGTACCGATTGGCAACACTACTGCTGGGATTTCATCTTCGCAAGTAATTGTTGTGTCAGCTGGAACTTCAGAAAGAACTGGGATAGTAGTATCAACTACAGTTACAGTAGTGCTAACAACAGTTACGTTTTCGCAATAGTCTGTTGCAGTCCAAGTCCAGATGATAGTGTAAGAATTCTCACACTCACCTTCTACCATTACCATAGATGGAACCACAGTTACTTCACCTTCGCAGTTGTCTGATACTGGAACTTCTGGTTGCATTGGAACCATATCACACTCTACTTGGAAGTCAGCTGGGTTTTCAACTACTGGAGCAGTAGTATCTTGAAGAGCGATGAACACCACTACTTCAGATGAGTTACCGCACTCGTCAGTAGCAACATAGTGACGCTCAAGAACGCCAAGACATCCGCCAGAGTTCAATAATTCTTCTTCAAGAGTTACTGTAACCTCTCCGCAGTTATCATCAGCTGTTGGAGGAATATAAGAATCTAATTCATCACACTCGATAGATACATAAGGCTCGAATTCATTGAATACAGGAGCAGTAGTATCTTCAACAGTGATGTTTTGAGTTTCAGTAGCAATGTTGCCACATCCGTCGTTTGCAGAGAATGTGCGAACAATTACAAAATTCTGAGGACAGTTGCCAGCGATAGTATCAACAGATACTTCGATAGACACTGTCTCTGGGTGACATACGTCAGTAGCTGTAGCTTCTTCGTAAGCGATTTCTTCGTCGCACTCGTAAGTAGCAGCTGCTGGAACGAATGTAAATTCTGGAGCAGTAGTGTCAACCAATACGATTTCTTGGATGCAAAGCGTTCTGTTTCCACAGTCATCTTCAGCAGCCCAAGTGCGTGTAACGATTACATCACAACCTTCACCAGCCGAAGTAGTTTCGCCGAGGTAAAGAATCGCTACTTCATCGTCACAGTTGTCTGTTGCAGATGGCATTGCAGGTTCTGGAAGAGCAACATCGCACTCTTGTTCGAAACCAGAAGGACAATTTACAAACTCAGGTGCGATAGTATCTTCTACAGATACAACTTGAGAAGCAATTGTTTGGTTACCACAAGCGTCAATAGCGCGGAAGAAGTATGTTACTTCGTCTTCGCACTGAAGTTGTGGGTTGTTTGGAACGCAAGACTTGTTTGTGAAGATATCACCGTGACCAGTTACCCACTCACCGTTGTACCAACCGTTGTAGAAGAACCAACCAGAAAGACCTTCGTTGGCATTTCTGTTGTTGGCACCAATACCACACTGCCATCCGAAGAAGTAGTTAGAAGGTTGGTGAGAAAGGTAAAGAATATTACCAGCGTAGCTTCCAGTACCAGTAAGGTTTGAGAAGCCAGCTACTAATTCATAGTAATCCCAGTTGAGGTAGTTATTACCAGCAAGACCGAGGTCATTCTTGTACCAACGACCTTGACCGCTCCAAGTAGCCCAATCTGCGCGGTTTTCCAACCAAACGCTAACAGCCCAACCTTGAGTTGGATCCATCAAATTTGCTACATTACCTTCGAGGTGAGCAGTACCATCATCATAAACAGTCAACGTTGGGTTGCCTGTCCACTGCCACCAATCGCTAGCAGCGTTGCCAGAAGCAGCTGCTCCGAAAAGCCAAAGTGATCCGTCTGGACCTGGGCCTTGTGGAGTAGAGAGTGTACATACTTTGATAACACCAGCAGTGTGAGACTCGAAAGAAACGATTTCTACATCGCCTTCGCTGCAAGCGTCAGTAGCGCTTACTTCAGGAGCCATCACATCTTCGATACACTGAACTGAAGTATTCTCAAGAGCTGAGAAAACTGGTCCAACGTTATCGAAAACGCTGATTGTTTGAGTGCAAGTTTCTACGAGGTCTCCAACAGAAACCACCCAAGTACGGATGATTGTGAAAGAGCAAGCAGAACCACCTGGAACGATAGCATCAAGATAATCTGATGTTACCATATCATCGGCACCACATACATCGAACTCGAAAGAAGGAGTTCCAGTAAGTTCGAGATTTTCTGTCTGATCGCAAGCTACGCTTGTTTCAACTGGACAGCTAATAGATAAAAACGGATCGCAATCGTCCGTGTCTTGAGCGTTGACAGAAGTCAAGCCCCACATAACAAAAACTGGGACGAGAAGCTTCAGCTTCGTGACCCATTTGAAAGTTGACGTGGCCGCGCCACAACAACCTTCTACGTCGGTTGAACGTAAGTTTCTCTTCATAATTGAGAGTTTTGGTTAATTAAATAAAGATGTTTACGGTTAGTATAATAACAGGACAAAAGTATAAGACTTTTTCATTTCTGACCAAATTTATTTTCGAAAATCGACACTTTTTATCAACTAGTCGAAGTAAATTAGTCGTTAATCACAAAAAAACCGCACCTTATCCCGTAGAACTACGCAAAGATATTTCAGAGAAAACACGGGTAATGAAGGGGTTATTAAGAAAAAGTAAAATTTGTCACTGAAAACGAATCGATTAAATAAAAAAGTGAAAAAAAACCATCAGAACCTATGGAATATTAAATTTATGTATACATTTGCACCCGCTTTATCGGTGCCATAGCTCAGTTGGTAGAGCAAAGGACTGAAAATCCTTGTGTCGCTGGTTCGATTCCAGCTGGCACCACAAAAAGAGGTCAATGACCTCTTTTTTTTTTGCTTCTCATTACCTTCGCCCCAGAAGCAAATCCAATGAGTTCACTTTCTTTCCATTATACACTGGAGCATCTTGCCGAGTATCTGAGCCGCCTTACAAGCAAGGCATCCAACTTTTACATCATTACTGACTCCAACGTTCAAGAATCAGTGCTCCCAGACCTGCTGCCCCTCATTCATCCCGACAAACAGGTTGAAATTTTCGAGGTAGAGCCTGGTGAAGAATCTAAGAGTATTGAAATTGCCTCTCAAGTTTGGTCGGGATTACTTGAGTCCAATGCTGATCGACATTCTGTAATCCTCAACATAGGTGGCGGTGTGGTGACTGATCTCGGGGGATTTATCGCCTCCATATATAAAAGAGGCATTCCATTTATACATATCCCAACATCCGTTATGGCCATGTGCGACGCCGCTATTGGAGGCAAGACGGGCATCGATTTCAACTTTTATAAAAACGCCGTCGGCACCTTTTGTGAACCTCTTGCGACATTGATTTATCCTCATTTTCTTAAATCCCTACCTTCAAATGAGCTAAAATCTGGGTATGCCGAAATGTTGAAGCATGCTGTAATAGCAGATTCACAATTGTTTACCGCACTAGAATCGATAGAAGTAGACAATGCCGACCACATTGCTCTATTTATTGAACGCAGTGCGACCATCAAACAGGATATCGTAACTGAAGATTTTCTAGAAAAAGGAAGAAGAAAAATATTGAACTTCGGCCACACCATCGGTCATGCGTTAGAATCTTGCATGCTCGAAAAAGGCGCTCCGCTTACTCATGGACATGCTGTAGCGCTAGGTATGCTTGCAGAATCGGCCTTGGCCACACAAATTGGCTGCCTGTCGCAAGATGAATACTTCAAAATTAAGAACATTATCGAAATGCATTATCCCAAACCAAAGGGACTGCATTTTGAAGATATCATCGGTTATGTGCGCAATGACAAAAAAAACAAGGGTAAACAAATTTTATTTGCCTTGCCTGATGGCCTAGGACATGCTCAATGGGACATTTCCATTTCTGAACAAGACATTCAAACCGTTATTGAAGATCTTTTTACCTCGTAAGAACGATATAGTCTTTGATAAGCGTTTTTAAAAACCCGACTTTATCAGTGCTAGGCGCTTGAATGCCAAGTCGCTCCGACAACACTCTTGCTAATTCCTGGATTGCCTGTGCATGCGCATCGTTGCGGTATTTTGCAAAACGATCCAAAGTGGCTTTAATTAAAATAATATCCTCCTCTCTGAAAGACTTAATTCCAGGATATTGTGGTACGTAACTATTTCGACTATCTATTCTCAATATCTCTTTCAAAGAAATAGAAATACGAGCATCTGATTTTATGACAATGGTATTGGACAATAGATCACCTGCGCGCTGAGATGTAGGGGAAGAAACCATCATCATAACCCCAGAAATGCCAGCAGTGAGGTAGATATCCACCAAACGAAAAACCCAGCGCAGCAAATAATCTTGCACCTGTGCTTGCTTGCCATTGAGCTTGATTACTTTAATACGCATCAACTTCTTGGCGGGTGTTTGTCCTTGAAGAATGATTTCAAAAAATAAAGTATAGAAGGTGATTATCGGAAAAATCAAAAAACCAAAAAGCAATATTCCACTCGTATCATTGAGATTGAATATCATCGTAAGTAAAATCGCCAGTACACCTGTAGCAATCGACTTAAACACAGAGTCCAATACGAACGCTACAATACGATCTCGAACAGGGGCCAGCTCATAGCTTATAGGTACATTTTGTGTAGTTTTTATATCAACCGTTTTCATCTATGAAATTATTGATTACTTTCGTCAAGCCTCAGACAACAGGTAAATATGCAAGAGACTGAATTCATTGCGCAAAATAAGGAAAAATGGAACGAGTTTGAAGAGGTTCTTAAATCTAAAGACAAAGATCCAGACAGACTAACCTCATTATTTGTCGAGATGACAGATGATTTGAGTTATGCTCAAACGAATTATCCAAACCGCAGTGTAAAGGTTTATCTGAATGGAGTCTCTCAGAAAATTCACACCGCTATTTACAAGAACAAGCGCGACCGCAAAAGCAATCGCAAAGGTTTTTGGTCGGTAGAATTACCAGCCGCGCTGTGGGCCGCTCGAAAACCGTTGCTCTATACCTTTGTTCTTTTCACCTTGGGGATTTCCATAGGAGTGTTTTCAGATATGTATTATCCCGAATTCGCTCGCATCGTTTTATCAGATGGCTATGTGGAGATGACAGAGCAATTTATTAAAGATGGCGATCCGATGCAGGTATATAAGGATCGGGATCAATTAGAAATGTTTTTTATGATTGCCATTAACAACATTCAAATTAGTCTCGCTGCTTTTGTATTGGGAATTCTTTGGGGCGTCGGCACAGCGTATGTTCTCCTTTCTAACGGCATCATGTTCGGAGCCTTTATGCACTTTTTCTTTAAGCGAGATTTAGGTACCGAAAGTGTGCTCACAGTAATGCAACATGGCACGCTCGAATTGAGCATGATTGTCATCTCCGGAGCGGCAGGATTCATGATTGCCAAAGGAATTCTATTTCCCGGCACCTACACTAGGCTAGAATCTATGGTGATGCAAGCAAGACACGCTATAAAAGTAATGATCCCCGTTTTCATACTTCTTTTATATGCTGCCTTTATCGAATCATTTTTGACACGTTATACCGAATTACCCAACGCTCTCCGGGCATTCTCGATCTTTCTCTCTGCAGCAATCGTCCTAGGGTATTTCGTGTGGTATCCTTACCATCAAAATAAAAAAGGAGTTTTTAATAAAATAAAAGAAGAAGAAATTCCCATTGGAAATAAGAGCCTACCGAAACTGGATAAAATCAAACCCACCAGCGTTATATTCAACGAAACATTCTCTGTTTTTTATACAGTTTCTAAGCCCATAGCCTCCATTGCTCTTGTCATCGGCATATTGATAACTTTTGCCTTAGGACTAAACGCTGATTGGACATACAGCAATTATTTTAATTATAATAATATTTCAGACTTTAATGTACTCTATTTTCTTTGGTATTGGACGCCTTATATCGCCCTCACGTCAGAAAATTCCGCACTACTATTCTATGGTCTTTATGGTCCTGCCATAGCCACTTCTATTGTCTCATATTTCATCATAGTTTCTAAAGCTTTTGGTCATGCCATTCCAAAAAATATCATCTTACAATTTTTCAATGCACTATTGATTTCACTAGTAGTACTTCTATCGCTTGAATTACCTGATGTCATATCCTTTCTGATATTGATTTTTCTT
>JBILSZ010000114.1:0-7826 GCA_044371755.1 Flavobacteriales bacterium
CGCTATCAAAAAAGACTTCTGTTGCCCTTGTGAGGCAAACTTTTTCAATGAAAGTCCATTCAACTCAAAATTCAAATCGTCTTTGTGTGGCCCGATGGTGGTGCGCTCCAACACACGGTCGCGCTCGCGGCATTGCGCTAGTTTTTCACTCAGCGGCACACTTGCATATTCGGCGTCAAGCGCAATTCTCACTTCTTCTTTGCCTCCAGATATTTTTTGATATACTTCCAAAAATACAGGACTGAAGGCTTCAATGAAGGCTGCACGTTCGCGATTGATAACGTCCGCGTGCATCGACAAACGATAATCCCACGGCTCCAACAGTTCACTTGAAAAACTACCGGAGCGATTCATGGTTTTGAGCAAATTATTGCGCTGCTGCAATGCTTGATTGTATTGCATCAGATTTTCTAGATACGCAGCGGAATATTGTGAAATGGTGGCGTCGATGAATTTGCGGCGCACTTCACTTCCTTCGAGTATCAACTCAATGTCATAAGGCGTGATCATCACTGATGGGAAAAGTCCGATGTGCTCCGAAAGACGATCATACTCTTTGTGATTGCGCTTGAAAATCTTGCGCTGCGATTTGCGAATGGCGCAGTGCAAGGTTTCTGGCTGCCCTTGGCGTTCGAAATCACCACTCACACTTGCTTGTTCTTCTCCCTGACGGATGTTCTGTCCGTCAATGGTGTTAAAGTAAGATTTACTAAAACTCAAATAGTGAATGGCGTCGAGCAGGTTGGTTTTGCCCTCACCATTATTTCCTAAAAAACATACAACAGGCTTATCGAAGGAGATTTCCAACGATTCATAGTTCTTGAATTGATACAAGGTCAATCGCTCTAATTTCAATCCCCTATTTTTCTCCTCCAAACTATTCATTCCAGGTGTTGTATGAGTTAAAGTCGTACAAATTTTCTCCGTAGCGGTTTTTCCTATTGGCTCTGATCACTTCGCGGTAAAGCTTGTCCATTTTTTTCTGTTCGCTTTCTTTGCTGTCTAGTACCGCCGTACCGTTGGCTTCCCAAGGTTTTACGGTCCACAAAGTTCTGGATTTTGGTACAATAATCACCGTTCCGCGCCAATCCATTTCTCTTTTTCTTTTAAACTTCACATAATAAACGGTGTAGGGCTTGTTTTTAATCACTTCTTCACGACTTGAAAGGATTTCTACAAATTCAACCTTTCCTTTTTGATCATATTTCCCTTCGTATTTTTTCTCAATATGGAGTGCTACTAAGGTGTCTGCCACAAGATAACGCGCAGGCATTTTTTGTTCTTTGTCTTTCTCTACCAATTTCAAATAGAGTTTCAAAATGTACTCGCGCTCGTCAGTGATGAAATTAAGTACACTATCGGGCGTCTCAATTTTATGATCTTCATTAAAGGAGATATATTCAATGAACAGTTGGCGCTTCTTGGATTTATATATTTTATCAAAGAAAGCTTTAACGTCAGGTTTGCTTCTGAAGGGATGAAGAATGCTGCAGTAATTCATCAGTGCATTCGTTGAAAAGTTATATGACTTTTCATCTGTGCCATTCACGCGTTTGAGTTCATTTTTAGCCTCAAGCAGAATCAAGTTCAATTGGGACTCAATCACTTTTTTGTCAATCTTATTGCTGTCGCAAAGTGCTGCCAGTAGCGAGTAGTTGGCGTATTTGAATTCGTCAATAGAGGAAAGCGCAAATGCTTCGGGATAGATGAGACGTGCCAACTCAAGGGTATCTTTGAGAGAGAGCAGGGGCGAAGAGGTGCTTGATTTACCGCCGATGGGAGGTTCGTCCATCATGAGTTTTTTCATTCGCAAAGTAGCTTCCTTGGTATTCATCCAACCGAGATTCTGGAGGATTTTATTCTGATAGGAAGCACTGTCTGCGTTGGCATAGTATTGAGCGCTGAGCCATTCGATATTTGTAGTGGTGGTATCGCGCCATAATTCAAGCAATAGCGCATTTTTAATTTCTTCTTTGTCTTTTTTCTCTTCTGTATTGGGGAGGTTGGTGAGTAGACGGCGCAAGTCAGGGGCATTGCTCTCATGTATCCAAACTTCGTCGATGAGAAGGAGTGCATTTTTTTGTATGGTGGAATCATTCGAAGCAATGTCTCTTAAAAAGTCCGCGCCGCCATTGTCAAAAACACTTCTGTCAAACGTACTATCAAACGGCGTAAAAGACTGAAATCCTGTTTTTATAAATTCACTTTCCCCTAGAATAGTATCAGTGCTTGCAATAAGGCGGTAGAGCGTGTTTTTGTATAAATGCAAGCGTTGCACGGTTGCTCTATGCGAACTTGTATCGGTGACCAGGTATTCAGCCACGAAACCATCTTTATTCTTTTCAAACATACGTTCCTTCAATCGCAAGTCGCCATACTCAGTCATGCGCTCTTTAATTTCTTTGAGAAAAGTGGTGGTATCTTTTGATTGAAAATATTTGTGATAACGAATCATTCGTACTTGAATGCTCTCCGGACTGCCAGGCGGAATAATGCGAATAGCTTTACGAACTCCCTCAGCTTCATTTACTTCGTCTTCGGAATCCCAATTGAAGCCGTAGTCCATTTTTTTATGGCGTTCATTTAAGTCGTACGGAATTTTCATGTTGAAATTCAAGAGGGTATCGGAGTAATTGTAAAAAGTACTATAAGTAGGCTTTTCGAGGCGGACAGAGTTGAAGAAATTTTTTGCCAGGTTATCATCCTCTGTTTTTACAATAAACGCGTATTTATTGAGGTTTTGGTAAGTAAAGGCTCCAATGAGTGTCTTTCCTTCTTTGTTTTTATATTTTCCAAGTATTGCAGGAAAGCCACTGATGGTAAAGTTTTGCTCAGAAATTTTTTCCAATTCATTGTCGTCGAGGTATTGTTGAGCGACACTTTGAATGATGTATTCATCTTCATCTAAAAATGAGGGATCGCCGCTGGTGAAGCGCCAGATGATGTAATAAGCATTCGTTTTTTTATCGAAAGATGTCATTTCGATATCGCTCGTAAAATCGTATTCGCTTTCGCCTTGATAATACGTCAAGTCGCCCGGAATGCTCGCTTGTAGGGATCGATCCGGGGTGCTCCATTGACGCGTATCACGCGCTTTGCTGTCGTAATTTATTTTCAAGGAGTTAAAAAATTCCTCACCATATTTATTGGTGATTTTATCTTTCAACGCAGTAAGCTTGAGCACATAGATTTCTTCTGGAGCGAAGATGATACGTCTTCTTTGCACGTCGCCTCTCCGTGTTTTATTTACAATATCAAAGGCAGGGAAATTTTGGAAACTTATTTTTTTCAATGAAATAATATCACCTGGTATAGCTTCGTAAAGGATGCTATCAATCGATGCAATGAGGTATTCATTGGATTTGCCGGTGTATCCAGCGTAGTTTTTAAATCGATACACACTAAAATTGGCGCCATTGGGAATGTCCATGGCGAGCCATGCTGAGGCTTCGGTGCCTGATGCAAAGGGGTAAACTTTTGCGGGGGTATCGAAACTCAAGGTGGCGTCGCTGCTGGTGAAAGTTCTATAAGGGCGTTTGTAGATGATCTTGTCGAGTTTGTCACGGCGTTTGGCATCGCGGGTACCTTTATCCACGGCTTCCACGGTATATCCCATGCTGCGCAGCATTTCGATCACGCCCTCTTGTCCGGGCAGGTGCGCGCAGCCCATCGCGGCAAATACAGATGATCCTGATTTAAACAAAGAATCAATGGTGTTTACAAAGATGCGATTGCGCTCTACGAGTATAAATTTATTGAACGCAGGGCTATTGGTCTTCACATTGATGCTATCCACCAAATCCAAGTCTTGGCGACGGTAGGCTGGTTCTATCTGACTTTGAAGTTCGCGCATTTTTTTACGGTCTTCAGAGTCAAAGCTCTTTTGGACTTTCTCGTTATTTTCTGCTTTGCGGGCGAGTTTGCCATAGAATGTGCTCTGCTCATAGGTTTCAAGGCCTATGCTGTGTTTGCCCATCTTCTTGCCGGTTTGGTAGATATACATGTCGAGCCATGTATTTTCTTCAAACTCTGCACTTTCGCCATAGTCGTCAAATCTGAAAAGCATATAATTGAGCAATGGCGGTTCGTAGGCGATCACATCTTTTATCTTCGTTTGAATATCTGTTTCAAATGTGAAAAAGCCTTCGAGCTGGTTGGAGCGACCGGAATAATAATCCTCATCGTCATCAGAATTGCGAAAGCCATTGCCTGCAAACATGGATTGTAGCCATGCATCGGGCTCGAGCTCGAGCGCCACCACATCTACTTCTTCCATGGCGTTGAAGAATGGATCGCCCAGTTGAAACACCATCTTTTCGCTCACGTGCATGGTGCCGTAGAGGTACGATGATTTGGGCAGGCCGTTGCCTGAGACTTTCCAAAGCAAGCTTTGATATTTTTTTTGAGCAAAAGCTTGATGATGTAGGCAGAATAGGGTAAAGGTGGCAATTAAAAAACGAAGAGAAATATGCATTCTAAAAATTAAAGATTTCCTTTCCGTAAACGATTGGCTACAGAAATATTGGTTCCGAATATACAAAATCTATAGACTCACAAGGGGCGAGGTTGCCCAATAATGCTAAGTTTCTGATTTGTAATAAGATTGCTTTTTGCTCAATTTGTGGAAATGTATTACTTTCGCACCCTAAAATTTGACCTATGGCCAAGCAAAACGTAGATGATACTATTGTGAACGTGGAAGAAGTATATGGAAAGGCAGAGTCTTTCCTCGATAAGAACCGCAAGCCTTTGATGATTGGTGGTGGAGTGATAGTGGCTGCAATCGCTGGCTTTTTCGCTTATGAATTTTTAATCAAAGCCCCAAAAGAAAAGGAAGCTGCCAATTCTATTTGGAAGGCAATTCAATATCAAGAGTTGGATAGTGCTTCATTGGCTCTCAATGGTGGCGCTGACTTTGACGGCTTCGAAGCCATTGCTGAAAAGTATGACGGAACAAAAACAGGCAAAGTAGCACACTTCTGGTGTGGTGTTAACTATCGCGATATGGGCGAATTTGAAAAGGCGTTAGAGCATTTCAAACAAGCGGATTTTGAAGATGAGGCACTCGGTGTACTTGCTTTAGGTAATGTGGGCGACATGTATGTACAGCTCGGAAACAATGAAGAGGCGGCATCGTGGCTTGAAAAGGCTGCTAAGCGTGCTGGTTCTGCCGCAAGCCGCAACTATCTTGCTCCTCAATTCATTTTGAAAGCTGCGAAAGTAAATATGGAACTCGGTCGCGATGATAGAGCAAAGTCACTTCTCAAAGATGCTGTCGACAACTACGACAACAAATCTCAAGAATGGGCGGAGGCAACACGCTTGTTAGCCATGCTCAGAGCGAAGGAATTATAATATGTCCAGTAGCAATCTATCTTATTACGATAAATCTCAACTTCCCGATGCACAGTCAATGCGCATCGGGATTGTTGTTTCTGAATGGAACACTGAGATCACCGACAACCTCCTCAGAGGTGCCATGGAGGCACTGACAGACGCGGGAGCTAGTCTTGATTATATCAAAATAGTCTACGTGCCCGGTAGCTTCGAATTGCCTTCAGGAGCTCAATTGCTTTTTGAAAATACAAATGTCGAAGCGGTGATTTGCTTGGGCAGTGTAATTCGCGGTGAAACGCCACACTTTGATTTCGTATGCAACGGCGTAGCCCAAGGCATCAAAGATGTCGCTCTCAAGTATAACAAGCCCACGATATTTGGCGTTCTCACCGATAATAATGTGGAGCAATCACGCGCTCGCAGCGGTGGTGCATTAGGAAATAAAGGAATTGAGGCTGCGATCACAGCACTCAAAATGATTGCTCTGAAAAGACAATTAGAGGATTAGACCTTCACCATTTTTTCGTCCATCAACTCTTCTTTGCCCTTTCGTGTGAGATTGTATCCCACGCCTGCTTTATTGAGGATATAACCATTAAGGTAAAGGTTGGCGATGCGTTCACCCAACTGCGCCGTGTAATTATCGCCCGCATCTTCGCGCTCGATTCTCGTCCAATAGTTGGCTTCCAGTTGAGAGAGTTTGATAAGTTGGTTCTTATTATTCTTTTTGTAGGTGTATATGATGTCTAAAAGTACGTAGTCGTATTTATCAAGCAATATGCGCATATACTGAAAAAGATTTAGGGTGTTTTGATCAAGGCTTTCTTGTGTTGCAAAATAATCAGTATTTTTTCGACATCATTGAAAAAAAGAATGAAGATTTGTTGACAAATTTCAAACATCTCGGATGATTAAGATATTACACACTGCGGATTGGCACCTTGGCAAACGATTGCAAGAGTATTCTCGTATTGGAGAACAACGTCTTGTAATGCTTGAAATTGCTGCCATTGCAGACGATCAAGATGTGGACGCAGTGTTTGTGGCAGGTGATCTTTTTGATGTCTTTAATCCTTCGCATGATTCGCAAGAATTATTTTATTCCACGCTTTTCAAATTGAGTAATGGCGGAAAACGTCCAGTGATTGCAATTGCTGGCAATCATGATTCGCATGCTTTGATAGAAGCTCCCGTGCCGCTTGCCAAAGAATTGGGTATTGTATTGGTGGGCTCCACCGAACATCAATCACTCAATATCACACTGCCCAATGGTGTGCGCTTGCAGAGCAAGGAAGCGAACATCATTGAGATTTTTTTTCCTGAAAAAAATGAAACAGCGGTAGTCATCACCGCGCCGTATGCCAATGAACATCTGTTGCGAACCTACTTGGGTGAGCAGAATAGAGAAGAGGAGTTGCGCAAAATTTTGAAACTTCGTTGGGATACTTTAGCAAAAAAATATTTCACCAAAACCTCATTAAATTTTTTCATCGGTCACTTCTTTTTTGTGAAGGATGGTGAAAAGCCTTCTGCTGAACCGGAGAGCGAACGCTCGATTCTGCACGTTGGTGGAGCACAAGCTATCTATTCTTCCGATTTGCCCGATGGGCTGCACTACGCCGCTCTCGGACATCTGCATCGCCATCAATGCATCGATTCTGAACGTTTTCCGGTGGTCTATAGCAGCAGTCCGCTGTGTTATAGCTTTAGTGAAGCGGGCCAACAAAAGTGTGTGGTCATTTTTGATTCAGATTCAAAAAAATATGAGACCATTGATTTAAAGCAAGGATACGAATTGGTTCGTATGCGTTTTGAATCGGTAAATGAAGCGGTGACATGGCTAGAAGCCAATCAGAATAATTATGTTGAAATAACGATCGCTTCCGATGGTCCGCTTGAAGCGGAGTCCAGAAGGTCAATCATGGCGGCGCATCCTAGAATTGTACATTTGATTCCTGAGATTAAAAACTTAAACCAAACGGACAGTGCATTGCAAAGCAGTGACTTGAGTTTGGATATGACAACACTTTTTTCAAAATTTTTTAAAGCAGAAAATGGAACGGAGCCAAGTGAGGAATTGCTCACCATGCTTCGTGAAGTGATGAATGAGGAGGGGCAAGGATGATTCCTTTGAGATTAGAACTGGAAGGTATTTTTTCTTATAAAGAAAAACAAGTGGTGGATTTTGCCACATTGACTGCAGGAGGGCTGTTTGGCATTTTCGGTGCGGTCGGTAGTGGTAAGTCGAGCATTCTGGAAGCGATGATGCTCGCTCTGTACGCAGAACCTGAGCGCCTTTCAATGCGCGGCGAACGCACCAGTCTGATGCACCTTCAATCGTCATTGCTTCGCGTATGCTTGGATTTTGAAGCGGGCCATCCGTCGGCGACTTATCGTGCGGTTTTTGAACTCCAACGCAAAAAGAAGAATCCCGAAGAACTCGAATCGCCTGAAAGATTTTTTTATAAAAAAGAAAATGATCAATGGAT
>JBILSZ010000115.1:0-7825 GCA_044371755.1 Flavobacteriales bacterium
GAAAACTTCTTCGTTCGTCACTTCTTTCTTGAAGCTCATTTTGCTCAGGTGATCGAAAACAAATCGCTGATCAGTGATAATCGATTCGGCAAGGCTGTAGAAGAGTTCGTTTTGCTGCAGATCGTTGCGGAATGCACCCGCCTTGATTCTGGTATTGATATCGTTCAGTGTATAGCCTAGGCTCGTGTTTTTCACATTGTAGCGATTCACGAAGAACTGATCGGAAAGCAGGAACTCCCGCAGGTCTGAGCCGTTTACATCGTGGTATAGTGCTACCTCAGATATGATCTGTGGTGAGATGTCGATACACAACCCCTGCACCGGCACGCTTTTGTCGATATGCACAACCGAATGCGTGAAGTCGTTGCCAATAATATATTCACCTTCTTTGACGGTGTATTTCTTTCCGTTCGCGTAATAGACTTCACGGCCCGAGGCCACGTACTTCACTTCGAGTCCGGCAAACGGCACTTCAATTTCGATTTTCTTAATCTTTGAAAATCGAATCTCGTTCTTGGTCTCGTCTTTATATACGGTTAGATTCATATTACTCCCGCACTAAAATTTTCGCCCTTCGTCCTTATTCCCTCAACAAAGTCACATACCCCGATACGCTTTCGCCTTGCTGCCCATCACGAGGCTCAATCACCCAGTAGTATGTGCCAGAAGGAGCCTCTTCTCCATTCCAGCCTTGTACTAAATTGGTGCTCGAAAAAACTTCCGAGCCCCAGCGATTGAAAATCGTGAGTACCCACTTACCAGGAAATGCTTCGAAAGGAACAAAGCGATCGTTGACGCCGTCGCCATTGGGTGTGAAGATGTTGGGGAGCGTAACGGTGCCGTCGCTTTCAATAAAAATAAAGGACGACAGCGTGTCGATGCAACCGTTAGCGTTTTCAACAATCAAGGAAATGGCATAGTTGCCTGGAATAGGGGGGAAGTTGACCACGGGATTTTCTTCGGTAGATGCTTCGGGTGTGCCGTCTTCAAAACTCCATGAGTAGTTTAAAGGAGCTGCAGTGCTCGTTGAAGTAAAAGTAATCTCCGTATCGTTAATGGTTGTGGGTTGCGGATTGGCGCTAAAAGCTGCATTTGGTGCATCGTTCACGGTAATTGTTACTGCATCGTTGTAGGTGCAGCCAAATGCGTCGGTTACGTTCACGCTGTAGGTTCCGCTTTCTTCTACAATAAAACTCTCATCAGTGCTGCCGTCTTGCCAGGTGTAAGCGTCAAAACCAGTAGCAGATAGAAGGATAGTTTCTCCCTCACAAATGATTGCGTCATTGCCGAGGTCTAAGCTGTTGCCATTAAGAATAACAACCGTTGTATTGTCAGAGCAGATAGTCTCAGATACATCTTGTGGTAAGGCATAGGTCAATGTGGTTACAAAACCCAATGGTTCTTGGCTAACCACCTGTTCAATTAAATTACCGGTGAACTTATCGATATGATAGAGGGCGCCGTTTGAGTTGATGCCCCACAATTCATTCGCATTATAATCGTAAGCAAGGCCTCTTAAATCCGCAACAGTGCTACCTACTGAAAGCGCTTCAGCTGTGCTGGTATTAATTTCAAACAATGCCCCGTTTGTTGTTGTCGCCCACAAGACATTGAGAGAAGGATCATAGGCAAGTCCGTTTATGCCATCGCCCCCAGCTAAGAAGAAATTGTCAACTGCTAGCAAATTCAGATCACCAACGGTGTTAAGAGTTCCTGTATTAACATCAATGGTATAAAGAGTTTGAACCAAGGGCTCGCCACTATTTATTTCGGGAATACCAATGACGTAAAATAAATCGTTGACATTATCGTAGTCACCAGCATAGAATTGGTGATTGGTGTATGTAAATATTGGAGTGACAGTTCCTGTATTAATGTCCACAGACGAAAGGGCGGGTGCAGTAACAATGTTAGAGATTCCATACAATGTATTCGTGGCAGTGCGGAAGCCCATGGCCGTCCAATCGTTCCCTGTGTTGCTCTGAATGATATTTATGCTTCCGTCCGCGGTGTTGGTGTAGAAAATTATATCATCACCGCTATGATCATAAGCAAGGAAGTTTCCTCCAACGGAATTGCTTACCTGTAAAAAAACTTGCAGTGTTAGATTGGCAAAACCTGCATTGATTTCTTGTATCGATGGAATGTAAAGCGGTTCTGCAACCGTATTGGAAGGAATGAATGTGCCGCCTCCTGACCATTGAAGTCCTGAATAAGATGCGATTTGACTCAAGTCCGCTTCGAGTTGCAGCGTATCACCAGCGCAGACTTGCAGCGTATCGGGAAGATTGAGCAAGTCGCATGCGGGTTCATCCACCGGGCATGGAAGTACGGTAATCTGATCGGAAGAATCACAACCATCTGCTCCGCTGCCGTTTGAGCAAGGTCCATTTACGCAGGCAACATAGGTGCCCGGTTGTGTTACCGTGAAGTACCGCGTGCTGTTATCTGGCCATGTGCTTTCGGGACCACTGAAGCAATCGCCACCCCATTCCCAGTAATCACCTACACCCGCATCGAGAATGATGGAATCGCCTTGGCACAGATAAACGGTGTCTGGACCGAATTCAATAAAATCGGTGTAGGGGTCATAAAAAATCCAGGAAGGAAAATTGGGAAGTGAAAAAAATAGCTCGTCTGCGATGCCGCTATAACTGAACGCTTCAGATGAAACCGTTGGCGATTCACTGTTCGCGCAGTTGATAGCCCCAATCTGTGTTTCAGCACTACTGTTTAACCAGGTGAAATAGATGTTCATATCGGGAGCCATTTGCATGTAGTATGCTGTAATGTCTGGGGCAATCACTTCCTGTGTCGAAGCAACGCTAATTCCTTGTTCAAATGCGGTCGTCAAATTGTAGCGCACCAATTGCTGTGTGCCGGTTCCAAGACCAGAGGAAGTGGCGTATAGGTAAATGGAGTTGTGCGAAAATTCTACAGCCTCGGATCCAACTGCGGGCAGCTGTTCAGGATTAGACAAAACACCTGTTGATAAATCGAAATCCAACAACAGACCGCTCGAGGTTACGACTTTGCTGTAAACAGCGTAAAGAAGCGGTTCTGGATTACCGGCAATGGGCGAGGCTTTGATGGTGCCCGTTAAAGCTGTTGCGGTTTCAAACACAGAAGAGAGTGTAACGCCTTCCGATGTAACACTGTATACACCTATGCCAATGGTGCCTTGATTAATCAGTATCCAATAATCTGTTCCATTGGCGTGTCGAATGGCGCATAGACCTTCCAAGGAATAATCATACACGGGAACATCTGCTTCAACCACTTCTCCTAGTCCATTGTTCAATGACATATCAATTTTGAAGTAACGAAAACCTCTGCCGTTCGGCTGTAACGCCAATATCTCGGGTGTAGCATCCAAGTAATGTTCTATTTCGTCAACGGTAAATAGATAGTATGTATTCGGTTCTCCGGGTGAAGGAATAATAACCGACGATTGCGCAGCACTAAATCCGCCACCTTCAAGTCCCTGCATGTCATACATCACTTCATGATTACTATTCCAGATATGTCCGGGGTCCTGACCACTTAAAGGAGTTCGTCCTCCACCATTGGAGTAAAAAAGGAGATTGCCAGTTGAATCACAATACGCTGTGCAGCCTTCAGAAGTAGCCATAGCACCTGTTATTTGAACAGCTTCACCAGTGTTGAAGTCGAGTCCGTGACCAAAGCCAAGGTGCCAAACATTAGCCTCTTTTTGGGCAATAAGTGCTATTGATAGAAGCACGAAGCTGACCGTGGTGATGAGAAACTTCATAAATGAATCTTTTAGCGAATGATTGAAATGTGTCCCTTACTCTCGAAACGTTCTCCCGTTTTTATGGAATTCATTGAAAGGTGATAATTATATACTCCATCGGGAACATAATATTCGCCTTCGTTTGCCTCTCCAGTCCATGCCTGATTTGAATCGATGCTTGAATATACTTTTTCTCCCCAACGATTGAAAATATCAATTTGAAAGTTGGCCATATCTATTCCGGTGCCTTCTACTTGAAATACGTCGTTTATGCCATCGCCATTGGGAGTGAATGCCGATGGTACATATACATTAACCAACTCGTAGACGGTAATCAAACCGTTGATCACATCAGAACACCCGTCCGAGGAAGTAACCTCCAATTGCACAGGGTACAATCCGCCAACATCTGGAGGAAGGATGAACTCAGGGTTTTGCGCGATACTGGAGATTTCTCCCGTAGGTAATGTAATTGTCCATTCCCAATTTACAATGTTTCCCTCTGATAAATCAATCATGTCAAGATTGGTATTGTCAGAGTATAGAACGAGGGGGTCAAAAGAATAATTGGCTTCTATTAATGGATAAGCCTCAAGGTAATCCACGAGCAAGGTGTCGTAGACACAGCCAAGAGCAGTTGCTACTTCCAAAGCTATATCAATAGCACCGGGTTGATTCGGCGCATAGATAGCGGTCGTTTGATTGGAGTAGGGAGTGCTGTTGATGGTCCATTGCTGTGAAGTGAAAGTACCTGGGTCTGTATTGTTGGTAAGCGTAAACTGAGCGGGCATGCAAATGGCGGTATCTGAAACACTGAAAGCGAGGAAAACGGGGTCGTCGACAGATACTTCAAAACAATCGGAAAGCGTTTGAGCATTGACATCCGTGATTGTTAAGCATGCCTGACCATCAGCAGTTGCATTTAGATTGCATAAGGCATCTGTGCACACAGGGACATTATTATAAGTCCACTCGTAAGTAAATGGTCCTTGTCCGTTTTCGTTTTCTAAAATCGAAAGTAATACAGTCCCTCCATAACATACAACTGTATCGTTGGGTACTTCAATCGTCCAAGCGGGTACCAATGGATTCACGCAACAATTACCCCCGTCTGAAATATCATATATCTCCGAGAACCAGCAATTGTATTGTGTGTAGTGAAAGAGCAGATCGGCGTCGAAGGCTGTTAGAAAGTAATACACCACTTCATCGGGCGTATTGCCACCACCAGCAGGGTATAGTGTGTCGCATTGTCCGCCCACACCTACCATAAGTCCGGGGCCGGCAAATGGGCCACCCCAACCACCTGAGCCATTGCCATGCAAAGGTTCATAACCTACAGGCGGAGCAGTGAGAATTTGCGTTATCGAAGGGTCCACACCAGAAATGGATGTGGTTGGAATACCCAATCCGCAGTGGTTGTTTCCTTGAGCTGAGTTGAATCCGGCATAAAGCACTTCAGCCACATTGCTCGCAAATGGTCCTGAGATGTTTACCTCAACAGGCTCATAGGTGCAAATACCAATTTTCAGGTTAGGTATGTCTTGGTCCACATTGATGTTGAGCGTGCCACCGTCGTAATTCGAGAATATCACTACGTTGCCTGTTCCATTGCAGAGCGGGGATACATCGGGATTTGTGACTCCCGGATATCCAGAACTCAAAAACCACTCTTGTTTCATGCCTTCAGCAGGAAATCCGTCGGCAGTGTTGCTGGAGGGAAATGTACAGGTCGAGCTCGATGATGCACCGGGTGTGTCCGGCGACCAGGAAGCTCCGGGAACAACTGAGCGTGTCGAGTAGGTTCCGACAGTATCGCCAGACCCCACACGAATACCCACATGCACTGAAGTGCTCGGCATGGCCACCCCTTGAAAAGGGCCATATACGAATGAGATGCTTCCAAATCCAAATCCAGTGTAGACTTGGCTGATGATGCGGGCTTGAAAGGATAAGGATTCTCCAACATATCCCACACGACGAACATTCTTCCATTGCACACGAATACCTTGATTATCGATAGTATAGCTCACTTTAGAAGTAGCATCAATACCTTCAAGGTTGGTGGCAAACGGCGAAATGACTGGTGCGGTAATGCCTTGCGAAAGTGGATCATAGTTGTTTGCTGTTGGTTCAGTGCTCAATGTCATGAATCCATTCGTGCTTATGAAGAAAGAGGTATGCGCCTCAACCCCTATGGTCGTGGGCAGAATGGGAATGGAGGCAGAGACTGCATCATCGAATGATCCGGAAAAGATAACTTGATCACCAGTAAGCTCCGTCCAGCTGTCGTTGGACTGGAAAATGTAATTGTAGTCGAGCAATTGACCATTCAGCAGCATTCCATTGAATAGAATCAGGCAAATAGTCGAGAAAACGGATTTGGTCAATTTCATTCGAATATTACTTTAAAAACATAAACAACTGAACAGCTCTAAAGGTTGCAGAAAGATAACGTAAATATCGTTAATCCTCAATAAAATTGATGTTTCTAGAATGTAAAGATGGCTAACATATTTAGATAATATGAAATGCACACAGCATTGTTGAGCTTAGCAGAATTTCACAATCATACTTTATTAACCCAAGAATAAAACCACAAAAGAAACGCCCCACAATTGTGAGTCGTTTCTTTTGTGGAGGAGAAATATTAATTTACAAAACGTCCAGAGAATGTTCCCTTGTTTGTTTTGATAGTGTACAAGTATACTCCTGTTGGCATCATTTCCATATTCACACCACCTATTAATCTATTTGTCTGAAGAATATTCTGACCATTGCTATTATATAGGGTGAATTGCTCAACATTTAATCCATCGAGCCCTTTGAACTGAAGGATGCCAGCGTTGATATATGCTGTAACGTTTATCTGTTCCTTTTCTTGAACATTAAGAATTGCTTCTCCAATTTGAACAGTGTACACATAAGACGAGGTGAGAGCAGGAGTACCATTATCAGTAGCGCTTACTACAAATGTATAGATTCCGTCAGGTGTGTTTGGATCGATTTGTAATGCATAGGAAAGATCTCCATTTTCACGATCGCCGTTCGTTCTGGTGTTTTGAGCAATGAATCCATCAATGACAACGAAGCCTGCCTCAGTGCTATCCATTGGATTGAAATATCCAGAGCTGTCTTCAACGTCGAACTCAATGTCTTGATCAATTGCATCATAGAAGAAGAATAATAATGTATCTCCTGCATTTCCGAAAATGGTGTCGCAGAGATTTGAAACGTTAACAGGAGCTTGGTTTTCTGTAGCTGAATTGGTTGAGAATGTGATGTTAGAGTTGTCCAGAAAATCCACGTCGTCAGGATTGTTGTATGGTCCGTCATAAACTTCCGAATCCTCATTAAATCTACCGATTTGCATAGCGACATTTCCATTACCTGCATTAGCTCCTACTGTTGCTGCTGAACCTGTAGACCACTGCATTTCGCCATAACAGAAGCTAATAGTATGCCCATTGGGAATAAGTTCACTTGAACCATCAGAGATGATGATTTGAAAGTCATTCAACTGATCTGCTGAATTTGGAAAATATCCGACTTCATTGTAACGCACTATCAAAGCGTTTTCAGTTATTCTGTAGTAAACCAAACCACTTTCTAAATTTCTGGTATCCACGTCAGCCCAATATGCTGAGACCATTGGAAAATTAGCAATAGGAAATCCGCTGGCGCTGAAAGTCATATAGCCATTCCCAAAACTCAAGTTACCATTGTTATTGATGAAAATGGAACTGTGATTTTCTCCAAAAAAATTAAACGTAAATGGCAAGCTGATTTCTGCAGAAAAACCATCGTCATTTCTATAGTCTGGCGCTGTTCCATTGCTCATAGGAACGACGCTGAAAGTATCATCTACAGGAATCATGCAACTGCAATCTTGCGCGATGCTTTGAGCAACCATGGATAATGATAGCACGGAAAGTAAAATTTTCTTCATATTAATTGGTTTTGTTTGATTTTGGTTTACGAGGACAATTTTAAATAAAAAAAACTATAAACCAATGTTTTAAGAAGAAAAAAAGGTTGCACGACAGCAACCTTTTTTTGAACTTTATTAAG
>JBILSZ010000033.1:0-25623 GCA_044371755.1 Flavobacteriales bacterium
TACAATCTTTTTGTCTGCGGTGCCAGGACTGAGATACAACAGACAATACAACTTAGGAGTAAGCTCTACGTTTTCTCTACCAAACTCACTTGGTATGAATGAAACATATTTTGTTGAGTACACTATACCTGTGACCATAAATATTGGTTTACCACCACAAGCTTCTCTTACTTCTTCATTTAGCTGCTCCAATTACGGTCCAGTTACGCAGTCAACTTGGTTGTCCTTTAATCCTCGCTCATGCGGCATCACAGGGTATCAATTCGAACTCACAAACCAAGATGGCATTCAAGCTCCTATCACATACAACCATAACTCTGTTGCTCGATTGTTCAGGCTAAACATGATTCCCGGTGTTCAAAATGGCGCTACGTATGACTTTAGAATTCGCCCAATGTTTTCCTATGATTACACTGCTGCATGGGGACCTGCGGTATGCCTTCAAGTCGCTGGTACATCGAGCTTCTGGACAGTTTCTAATAATCTGAACGAAGAGCTTTCGATGTCTGAAGAGGACGAAGTGTCTTTTGCAGCAAGTGCATATCCAAATCCAAATAATGGAGAACAAGTGGCTATAATTATTGACTCCGACGAATCAAAGGAAATTTTCATTACGATTCATGACTTAACTGGACGACTAGTTTTTTCCACACAGGTCGTTTCCGAAGGTGAGCTCAATTTTGAATTGCCACTTGATAAGAAATTGGCTACAGGTGTTTATAGTGTGAATTTCGTTTCTGGAAGTGAAAAGCACTCACAAAGATTGATTGTGCGCAATAACTAATTAGAATTCAAATAATATTTTTTGAAACGGTTGGCTCGAATAAATATACGAGCCGACCGTTTTTATTTTTGATCAATTAGATACACCAAAGATGCCATGGCTGCGGCTCCCAGAATGTGTTCGCGCTTATTGACATTTTCAAAAACATCATTATTCGAATGATGGAAATCAAAATACCTTTGGCTATCTACGCTCAGACCATAAAGCACGTTGGTATCAGTTTTTAGCGGTCCAATATCTACTCCGCTCCAACCCTGTCGAAATGAAAATAATTGATATGGTTCAAGCAGTAAGCCCCAACTTTTCAACTCAAGCAGATCGCTTTCATCACCCTGCACGTTGAAACCGAGAGGTGTCAATCCGCCGCCGTCACTCTCAATAGCAGCAATATGTTCTTCATTTTTTTCAGCCACCACCTTTGCGTAAGTCTTTCCACCATCGTTTCCAAATTCTTCGTTCATATAAAGCACCGCACGAATGGTGTGCCTTGGCTTGTAACCAAGTGCTAGGAGAATGCGCAATACCTCAATGCTCTGTGTTACTCCCGTGCCATCGTCGTGAGCGCCTTCTCCGACATCCCATGAATCAAGATGGCCACCTACCACGATTACTTTCTCTGGATATTGGCTGCCGCGTATTTCACCAATCACATTGTACTGAATCTTTCTCGGATAATTCTCACATGTCAAATGCAAAGTGAATTTCAATCCGGGAAAAATCTTTAACTGCTTGCTCAATTCGCGAGCATCCACACTACTGAGCGCTGCGGCGGGAATCTGCTTCACTCCGGCCTCATAATTTGTGGCGCCAGTATGAGCGAACTTATCATCTGCTAAAGTGAGCGAACGAATCAAACATCCCACTGCTCCCTTTTTGGCTGCCTCGGAAGGGCCTTGTCCACGAATATCATAGGCACCTCCATAAGCCGCTCCAGTATTGATTAGCATGGGATCCATGGCTTTATTGAAAAAAACTATTTTGCCCTCCACCTGCGAAAACTCCATGGCTTGCAGTTCGGCTATGCTTTTTACTTCAATGACTTCGGCCTTGACCTCATTTAAAGTGCCAGCCGAGCCACCTAGGGCTACAATATCTAAGTTCTTGCGTAAGCCTTCAACTTCATAAAAACCAATTTCCTTTTTTCCCCTTACCCAATGAGGCACATCTACAGGCATGGTGTAAATGCTATCAAGGGAATAACCGCGCATTGTTCGAACACCCCACGCCACGGCACTATCTGCAGCAGCGCTGCCAGCTAATCGATGACCTACTTCTTTGCACAATACGCGTAAATGATCATAGCACTCCCCATTGGCGAGAGTTTCTCGGTAGATATTACTTATAAAAATAGAGTCTGCTTTTTGACTGTGCATTGAAACATGCATCATTAAAGCTATGAAAAGGAGAGCCGATTGTCTCATATCATAAATGATCCATTGTTAATGTCGAGTCCTTGTCCGGTGATGCTGGTTTGCAAATCAGAAAACATGAACTTTACAAATTGAGCAATTTCCTCAGGTTGTGTTATGCGCTGCAATGGCACAATGCCCATTTGCTCATCGAAGGTCTTTTGATATTCTTGGCCTGTGGCATTTGCTAGTAATTGAATACCAGCTCGCGCCATGTCTGTTTCTACCCAGCCAGGACATAATGCATTCACAAGAATTTTTTCTGAGCCCAATTCCACAGCAAGGCTACGAGTGAGACCCAATAACCCTGTTTTTGCAGTGCAATAAGCGGTATAGGCAGGCACTCCAAATCGAGCTAAGCAAGATGAGGTAATCAAGATATGCTTGAAAGGAAATTTGGATTTTCTAATAAATGGTAAACACTCTTGTATACTCACGTAAGTTCCCGTGAGATTTATGGAAATGATTTCTTCCCATCGATCTGCTTCACCATAGTGATTTGCACCGCCCACACCAGCATTGGCAAAAAGCCCTTCGATGGATTGAATTCTATCTGAATGTTGAGCAAAAAAAGCTTTCCATGACTTTGGGTCTCTAATATCAAATGCAGCTCCTATATGCAGCTCGCGATTTTCTAGACCTTCTAATACAGCATCAATATTAGATTTGGTCCTACTGATAATGACCAATTGATTTGTCTTGTCTTTGGCCAAAAGCTCGGCAGTGGCTTTACCCATGCCTGTGCCAGCTCCGGTAATGATGTAAGTTTTCATGTGCATATTTATCCTTCAAAAGTAGAGTGATGAGCGCTTCAAGGAGTAGTTTTGTAAAAAAATGATTCCAACAATATGAAATATAGTCTTAGTGAAATAACTGAAGTCATTAAAAATCGAAGAACTATATTGCCTGAGCAGTTTTCTCAGAGAAAAGTTCATCGCGAACAGATCGAACTTATACTCAATAATGCCATTTGGGCACCTTCTCATGGTATGACACAGCCGTGGCGTTTTAAGGTATTTACAGACGGTGGACTCAAAAAGATTGCGGAATTTTTACCGGCACTTTATAAGCAAAAAACATCTGCTGAGTCATTCAAACAAGCTAAATTTGACAGAATGAGCACAAGACCATTACTCGCTTCTGCAGTGATTGCTGTGTGCATGGAAAGAGACCCAACAGGTAAAATTGCTGAAATTGAAGAAGTGGAAGCAGTAGCCTGTGCGATACAGAACATGCACCTCACCTGCACTGCTTATGGACTAGGTGCCTTTTGGTCTTCTCCTAAACTAATTTATTCTCCTGAAATGAACGAGTTTTTGGGACTAAAGGAGCAAGACAAGTGCCTCGGTTTGTTTTATATTGGATACACAGATGCAGAATGGCCCAAAAGTCATCGCAAACCTATAGAATATGTCACTGAATGGATAGGAGAGTAGTTTTATTGTTATTATGGATGTTCACATTCAATTGTGCAACAGCTCAAGAGAATGTAACCACTCTCGGTATTCAGTTCAAACCTATGGTGCCGAGCAAGTTCTTTGGAACTGGATCGCAGTCAGCATCCAGTGAAGCGCTCACCGTAATTAATGATCCTGAGTTCGGAATGAATTTGGGCATGGTAGTAAGACGTGGATTGACCAAAAACTGGAGCTTTGAAACAGGCATAACATTTATTCAGCGCAATTATAAATTGTCTTTTTATCATCCACTTTTGAATGAAGTTACCAATATGGACTACCGATATATTGGTTACGAAATTCCTTTACAGGGAATGATTTATGTCAGATTGGGCGATCAATTGTACATGAATGCAAGTGCCGGAGCTAGCATTGATATGTATCCGACAAACATAGAGTCTTTTGCTGACGACCGCCGTGACACTCTCAGGTTTGATTTTTATCAAAATACTTTTAGAAGAAATTGGATACAATTTTCCTTATTGGCTAACTACGGGTTTGAATGGAGATCAAAGGAAGACGGTTACTTCTATGTCGGTGCCTCCTTTCATCGACCTTTCAATGAGATTGCTACCACTGTGGCACAACTTCAAATAAATACAGACCCTACTACTGTTAGCTATGCTCTAAACGGGAGCTACCTCACGTTTGATTTCAGATACTTTTTTCATGAAGACCCTGAGAAAAAGAAAAAAGTCCGGAAGGCGCCTTGACGCTCCCGGACTTTTAAAAATTTCTCTAAGCTCGATTAGGCTTTTTTGTTAGCCACGACGTGCAACTTCAACTTCATATCGTTGTTGATTGCCTTATCACCTAATGAACCAAAGAAAGTTTCGCTACCGAAGCGAACGTCAAATTGTGAGCGATCCAAAACAACATCGCCATCAATCGTTACGCTTTTTCCATCTCCACTTACTTTTGCTGGGAAGGTAATGTCTTTAGTGATTCCTTTGATAGTGATCTTTCCTGCCACCACATGCGTGTTGCCCTTACCATCAGCCTTTGCTGTAACAGAAGTCACTTCAAAGTTAGAGTCTGGAAACTTTGCTGTATCAAAGAAATCGGGTGACTTCAAGTGATTGATCAAATTAGAATTGTACTCTCCTTCTGGAAGGTCAGTACATGCAATACCATTCATATCTACTTTCAATTTGCCTGAAGCGATATTGCTCTTAGCTACTACTACCTGACCGCTAGATACGCGGATGGTACCGTCGTGTCCTGAACCAGTTGCTTTTTCAGCATGCCAGTTGATTGAGCTCGACTTGTAATCTACGTTGTAAGTACCATCAGCAAGTTGAGCGAATGATGCAAAGCCCATGGCGAATGCAGCAAGTGTGAAAATTACTTTTTTCATTTTGGTTTATTTTATTTTGATTTATTTGAGTTTCGTATTTGTTCTAACAACTGATTCACCAGCTTGGCTTCATCTAAGGAAATTCCTTTTACAAGATCTTCCAGAGCATCCATGGGTGAGTCCAATTGTTTCAGAAGCTGCAAGCCATCAGAAGTAATGGTCACCTCAACTTGTCTTCGGTCGTTGGGGCAGACTTTGCGGAGCACAAGCTTTTTTTCTTCCAACTTGTCTACAATTCTTGATGCATTACTACTTTTATCTAGCATGCGTTCTATTAGCGCGTTCACCGACATAGGTTGGCCCTTTTGCCCTCGAAGAATTCTTAATATGTTGAACTGCGGGCCTGTAAGGCCATATTCCTTCATCAACTGGCTGTGCTTGAGACCAAGCCAATTCGATGTGTAGAAAATATTCAACATGAGCTTTTGATACTCGCTGTTGAATCGCACTTGCTTAATGTCTTCTTCTAATGACATGGCACAAATGTATGTATATACATTTAATGTAGCTACATTTATTTTATAAAAAATATGTTAATCCCAAAAATGGAAACATCTCCTAAAGAGCTGGGAAGTTACTAGTGGGTATGAGTGGCTTATATTGCGGTATCAGCTGGTGTTTTCTTGTGATTAATTGAAAATGAAACTTATTTTAGTTCGGGAGCGTACAAAGAAGTGTGCAAAATCATAACAACATGAAAAGTATAATAACCCTATTTCTTCTCTTGCTGTCTTTTGTTTGCTGGAGCCAATATCCTGAAGGGGATATGATTAACTTCTACGGAAAGACAACGAGGATGAACCTCAAAGACTCCACCGAAAAGCCTTTAGATGGCGTCAAAATCGAGTTTTGGAGCGGCGGAGAACTCCTTGGAGAATTTACTTCGATAAAGAGAGGTACATATTCTTATAACCTTCCGTTCAGAAAGTCGTATACAGTGAAGTATTTGGCAGGTCAATATGTGACAAAGATGATTGAGGTAGACTTGAATAAGTTTTACGATGAAGCAGAAAGGAGAGGTTTGAAAATGCAGATTGATGTCGCTTTGTTCAAGGATTCTGGCTTTATGGGCCTCGATTTCATGAAGGAAGTGCCAGTCGCAAAAGCGGAGTACATTCCTCGCAAGAAAACCCTCGTTTGGGACGACAAATACCGAAAAAATATTCAGGCCCGCATGGTGTCAGTATTAAAAGCATATGGTTACTAAAATATAACGAAATGAAACACTTATTTTATTTTTTACTCATGATGGTCTCTATTCAGGGCTTCGCAAAAAAGGAAGTTCGAGCAGACCGTTTCATCATTCAAGGTCAAATTTTTGAGATGGATATCATGAACGAAACTGACAAATCCGCTCAAAATGTTCAGATTATTGTTTATCAGGATAAAGAGGTTTATGCTTCATTTTATTGCAAGGAAAATGGAGCCTATGAGTTTATTCTACCCATTGGTCATGAATATGAGCTCTGGTTTGGAGGAAAGGATTTTGTAAATAAAAAAGTTTACGTTGATACACGTTCCATGACGGCGAAAGCTAGCGGCTATGAATGTAACTTGGATATGGGACTTTTTCGCCCATTGAAAAACGTTGAGTTTCCTTGTCTTGTAGATCACTATGTCAAAGTGAGATTTGACACGGAATACAAACAACTCATCCCCGATTACGAATATTCACAGTTTAAAGCTAAGGAAGTAGAAAAGGCTATTCGCAAGGCGAAAAAGACCACTACTGGTTTCTAATTGTAAATCGTGACAATTGTATTGCGATAATTTTCATTTTTCCCCACTAACTTCGTCCCGTTTAATATAACGGGACGAATTATTTTGGAAAAAGAAGAAAAAAAGGAGAAGAAATTCTCCAAAAAAGCCCTCCTCAAGTCTTGGGGAATTTTTAGGTATCTTAATAAGGATCGTTGGCTATTTCTGGCTGGTTTAGTGTTGTTGGTGGTTTCAGGACTTTTAGTCATTGTTATCACGGCTCTCCTCGGTCGTTTGGTGAATCCTTCAGGGGATAATACCCTACCAGGTGGAGAAATGACCAAAATTCTTCAAGAATATTTGCCAATAAATCCCAGCTGGGGAGACACAGGTCTGACACTCACGGTTCTAGTGGTTATTCTAATTATCCAAGGGATTTTCTCCTTTTTTAGAGTTTACATTTTCGCTTATGTTACGGAGAATGCAATGTATGATCTTCGCAGAGATGCGTTCAACACCATCATTCGTATGCCCATGCAGTTTTTCAACGAACGACGTGTGGGGGATCTCTCGAGTCGACTTTCTGCTGATATCAGCACTATTCAAGAAACGCTCACTGTTACCCTAGCAGAGTTTATTCGCCAAACAGTGATTATCATCGTCGGCATTGGATGGCTGGTTTCATACTCATACAAACTAACCCTTGTCATGTTGCTTAGCCTTCCTGTGATGATCATTGCGATTGCTCTTTTTGGAAGGTTTATCAAGAAACTTGGAAAAGAAACGCAAGATAAAGTCGCCGAAAGCGGTGTTATCGTAAATGAATCACTTACAGGTATTGTCAATGTAAAGTCATTTTCAAATGAAATTTATGAGACCCTTCGATTTGCGACTAGCATCAAGGCCATTCGCAAAGTAGCAATGAAAGGAGCTATTTGGAGAGGTGTATTCGGGACATTCATCATTATTTTCTTATTTGGAGCTCTTGGATTAGTAATGGGTGTTGGGGCATACTTACGCGATATCGGAGAATTACCTGGAGGTGTTCTCAGTCAATTTATTTTTATTACTGGTTTGGTAGCTGGTTCGATTGGCGGATTAGCAGCGCAGATGGGTTCCATCAACAGAAGTTTGGGAGTGATTGAAAATGTAATGGAAATTTTAGACCAAAAAACTGAAGAAATTTCTTTGGAAAATATTACTCAGGAGAAAAAACTCAAAGGAGATATTTTCTTTAAAAATGTATTTTTCAGATATCCATCTCGACAAGATGTGGAAGTTCTTGGTGGGGTGAGTTTCGAAATAAAAAGCGGTCAAACCGTTGCTCTAGTAGGTTCCTCCGGAAGCGGCAAGTCAACAGTAGCTGCTCTTATTCAAAGATTTTATGATCCAACTTCAGGTGAGATTCTCTTTGACTCAAAGCCCGCTCAAGATTACACTTTGCAAGAATTGAGATCTCAGATGGCCTACGTGCCGCAGGAGGTCATCTTGTTTGGTGGCACCATTCGCGAAAATATTGCGTATGGTAAACCTGATGCTTCCGAATCAGAGATAGAGCATGCGGCCCAAAAAGCAAATGCGCTTAATTTTATTCAGTCGTTTCCAGAAGGTATGAATACAATCGTCGGAGAGCGCGGTATTCAACTCAGTGGTGGTCAAAGGCAACGAATAGCCATCGCTCGTGCGGTTTTACGCAACCCCACAATTTTGTTGCTCGATGAAGCTACAAGCGCCCTCGATAGCGAAAGCGAGCAGCTCGTTCAATCGGCGCTCGACAACCTCATGTTGGGACGTACTTCACTTGTCATTGCTCACAGACTTTCAACCATAAGAAATGCAGATTTAATCGTAGTTTTAGAGAAAGGAATGATTTTAGAAGTTGGAAGTCATGCGGAACTTATGAATAAGGAAAGCGGGGTTTACAAGCGATTAAGTGAAATACAGTATCACATCGATTCGAACCATTCTTAATACTTTGTAAATTGCAGAACTTTTGAGCGTAAGCCTTAACCACCAAAAATGAAGAAGAAAAAAGCATTAATCACCGGTATCACCGGCCAGGATGGGGCGTACCTCGCAGAATTGCTACTTAGCAAAGGATACGAGGTGCATGGTGTGAAAAGAAGAAGTTCTCTATTCAATACCGATCGTATTGATCACCTCTATAAAGATCAGCACGAAGAGGGCGTGAATATGACCCTTCATTACGGTGATCTCACCGATAGCACCAATTTGATTCGCCTTGTGCAAGAGACTGAACCAGATGAGATATATAATCTCGCCGCTCAAAGTCACGTGCACGTTTCGTTCGAAACCCCTGAGTATACAGCGAATGCCGATGCCGTAGGTACCCTGCGCTTGCTGGAGGCGATTAGAATTTTGGGAAGAGAGAAGACTACGAAATTCTATCAAGCTTCTACAAGTGAACTGTATGGCTTGGTGCAAGAAGTACCACAAAGCGAAACCACTCCTTTTTACCCTAGAAGTCCATACGCGGTCGCAAAGCTCTATGCCTTTTGGATCACAAAAAACTACCGCGAGGCATATGGAATCTATGCATGCAATGGTATTCTTTTCAATCACGAGTCACCTCTCAGAGGAGAAACTTTTGTGACCAGAAAAATTACGAGAGCTGCCGCAAAAATTCATTTGGGAATTCAAGAAAAACTTTTTCTTGGAAATCTCGATGCACAGCGAGACTGGGGACACGCAAAAGATTACGTGGAAGGAATGTGGATGATGATGCAGCAAGATGAACCAGACGACTTCGTGCTAGCAACAGGTAAAACTGTAAGTGTTAAAAAATTCTGCGAACTTGCTTTCGGTCATGTAGGAATTGAAATCGAATGGACGGGAAGTGGTGCGGAAGAAAAGGGAATCAATAAGAAGAATGGAAAGGTCATCATTGAAGTAGATCCAAAATATTTTCGACCTACAGAAGTCGACTTATTGATTGGTGATCCCTCCAAGGCGAAAAGAAAATTGGGTTGGGAACATAAACATACACTCGAACAATTGGTGACGGAGATGATGAAGGCGGATGTAGAATTGTTTACTCGTGATCAATATTTGCGAGCGGGTGGTCATAAAGTGATTAATTACAACGAATAATTTAAGTCTTTGACAAAAACTCCTACAAGACATTTGTTATATGGAATACTGCGCCCCATTTTAAGAATTGGGGCGCGGGTATTTATGAGAAGAATGGTCATCACGGGCTTGGAAAACTTTCCACTCAATCAGCCTGTGATACTCATTTCAAATCATCAAAACGCCATGCTTGATCCGGTGCTTATTTGTGTTTTTACACCAAAACAATTGCACTGGCTTGCAAGAGCAGACGTTTTCAAGAATCCCTTTATCCGCAAAATTCTCCACCGCATCAATATGATGCCTGTCTACAGAGAGCGCGATGGTATGGAAAATATTCGAGAAGAAAATCAAAGAGTTTTTGAAGAGTGTTTTCGTAGACTAAACGGTGATGCAGTGATTGCCATTTTTCCCGAAGGCGGGCACCGAGGAAAAAAGCAATTGACATCGTTCAAAAAAGGACTAGGTAGATTGTCGTTTGGCGCAATGGATTTTTTGAACGGAAAGGATATCGCAATTCTCCCCGTAGGTCTTGACTACAGCGGATATTACGATTATCATCCAGAGTTTTATCTTGAAATCGGCAAACCCATTTCGCTACAATCATTTTATCAAAAAAGTAAAATTGACTGCAATACAGCTATGGCAGACCTTATTGCCACTAGCACCGATGCGTTACAAGCATTGATGATTGATTTGAAAAAAGAAGAATATTACGATTGGGGCATCAAGATGCGAGAGCTGGTGATGAGCAATGCGCCGCATCATTCATTTGAAAGTCAATTCAAGCATTACCGCGAATTCACCAAGCGAGCTGAAAAGAATAATTTCTTTGAGGAGAATATTCAAACCATCTCCCAGTATTTCGCCATCAACGAGGCTCAAGGAATAGATGAACTTGAGAATAACGTCACTTCAGGCAAGCAATGGGGCAGACTATTGCTCTTAGGATTACTACTTCCAATTTATTTTCTCGCTCGCTCTTTTTATCTTCCTGTGGAGCGCTTTGTAGAAGGCTTTGTCAAAAAGAATATCAAAGATTTGCTTTTTAAAAACAGCATTCGAATGGCGTTCTTTACATTTTTAGGCCCTATCTATACTGCAGTTGTAGTATCTATTCTGGGTGCTTTTTTGGGTTGGACGTTTAGCACAAGCTTGCTTATCATTGCAAGCGCGCTGATTGCTGGGAGGTTGGCCATTGCTTGGCTTCGCATCTATCATCGATGGCAAAAAGGAAACCGCTGGTTGCGTTGGAATAAAAATAGTGCTTCGGCAGATTTTGAAAGTTGGTCCAAGTTGCGAGTAACGATTTTAACGTGCTTGAATGATTTAATGAAATAAGAGAATGTACAAGAGAATCAATGGTCTTCAACACATAGGTGTGGCAGTATCTGATATGGACAGAGCACTACCATTTTATAGAAAATTTTTTGGACTGAATATTCCTTTTTTTGATTCAATAGCAGATGCTCCATTGATGAAGGTCTATTGCAATGGCGACACGATCACCAAACGCGCAAGCATGGTTGTGAATCTACAAGGTGGTTGTGCTATCGAAGTTATTTCACCCACTTCTTTTAAACCTAAAAAAGCAGAATTCAAAGTGGGTGTTGGTGATCTGGGAATCTCTGCTACTCAAGTGAAATGCCTCGACATAAAAGCGTCCTATGAGTTTTGTAAAAAGAATAATCCTCCCTTTTTATCTCAATTAAGAAAGGATCCCATCGGCCGTGATACGTTCTACATTCATGATCTGGATGGTAATATTTGGCAGTATCTTCAAGGAGACACATGGTATACCAAAGATGGTCATCATAGTGGAGGTGTGATAGGATGCAGCACAGGGGTATCAGATATTGATAAGGCTTTCAAACTCTATAAGGAAGTACTTGGATTTGATGAGGTTGTTTACGATCAAACAGGGCACTTCGAAGATTGGAATGATTTGCTGCACGGTGCTGGAAAATTCAGAAGGGTGCTCTTATCTCAATCTGCGCAGCCGGGTGGAGGTTTTGCTAAGGTCACTGGAAAAACTTATATCGAATTGATTCAAGCATTGGATAGAAAACCAGAGTTCATTTTCAAAGATAGAATTTGGGGCGATACAGGTTTTGCTCATATAGGCTTTGATGTAAAGGGAATGTCTGCATTGGGTAAGGATCTTGAAGCTGCTGGATATGGCTTTACTTGCGACAGCAACGATGCGCTTAGCATGGGTAAAACGAAGGTTCACTGCACCTACATTCACGATGATGATCGCACCCTCATCGAAATGATCGAGGTCTATAAAGTACCAATCATTGAAAAGTGGGGAGTGTTTTTAAATGTTGAAAAACGTGACCCATTAAAACCACTTCCGGATTTTATGCTGAAGGCCTTGCGGTTTAGCCGCATCAAGGACTAAATTGCAGCATGAAAAAATTCTTATGCATGTGTATCATTGGACGAGTAACCTAAAATTTTGACTATGGCCAGTGTAAAAAAGACATTTGCAGATAGGTATATTATCGACCCAGTGAGCGATTTCATTAGCAATAGCAAATGGGGTGGAATTATTTTGTTTTCTTCAGCAGCAATTGCTTTAATCATTGCTAATTCTCCTTATGCAGAAGGATTTCATCACATTTGGGAAAATAAATTCACGATTGGTTTTGGTGATCATTTGATTTCGAAATCAATTCATCATTGGATCAATGACGGATTAATGGCGATTTTCTTTTTTGTGGTGGGCTTAGAGTTAAAGAGAGAAATCTTGGTTGGAGAACTCAAAAATCCAAGACTGGCCTTATTGCCTATCATGGCCGCCATTGGTGGAATGCTGTTCCCAGCATTGATTTTTACCTTGTTTAATTTCAATGGTGCCATTGACGGTTGGGGCATTCCAATGGCCACCGACATCGCCTTTGCTTTGGGTATCCTCTACCTACTGGGCGATAGAATACCGCTCTCACTGAAGGTCTTTCTCACTGCTATTGCCATCGTGGATGACTTGGGCGCTGTGCTTGTCATTGCATTTTTCTATACAAGTGAAATAGATTTCGGAAGTCTTTTTAGAGGATTAGGATTTCTCATAATTCTGATTGCAGCCAATCTTGCTGGTGTTCGCAATACACTCTTTTATGGAATAGTCGGCATCGCAGGCGTTTGGCTTGCGTTTCTCCTTTCAGGTGTTCACGCCACTATAGCTGCTGTGCTTGCAGCTTTTACCATTCCTGCTTCTACAATTATCGATGAAAATACATTTACAGCAAAATTACCGCAGCTTTTTGAGCGATTCAAAAAAGCAAAACCGAATGACAATCGCTTGGTGACCCATGAGCAGCAAGAGATTTTGTCCAAAATTCAATATTTTTCAAAGAATGCAATTCCGCCATTGCAAAGATTAGAACACGGGTTGCATCCATTTGTATCGTTCATAGTAATGCCAATTTTCGCGCTGAGCAATGCCGGAGTGACATTCACCGGCAATATCCTCGATAGCCTTTTATCACCCGTTACCATTGGTATCGGTCTTGGTCTTCTAGTGGGTAAGGTTTTTGGAGTTTTCTTTATGACATGGCTTACGCTCAAATTGAAAATCAGCCATCTACCAGAAGGAATGTCCTTAAAACAAGTGGCAATCGTAGGTATATTGGCGGGGGTCGGGTTCACAATGTCTCTCTTTATCGCAGGATTAGCCTACGACGATGCTCAACATCTAACAGAAGCCAAACTGGGCGTGATTTTAGCGTCCATCACTGCAGGAACTCTGGGTTATTTTACCTTGAAAAAATACTTCAGTGTGAAATGAGATTTGTTAAAAATGATAAATCAATGCGCGATGAACAGAAAATTGAATTATTTTTGATTCAATTGATTAAAATACAATACACTATGAAACATATTTTATTTTCCTTGCTTGCAATCACTGCTGCTTTCGGCTTCACGTCTTGCACTAAAGATTCTCCTGAGATTCAAGCTCAAAAGGAACAAATCGAAGGTAATTGGATCTACGAAGATGTTACTGTCAGAAGATCAGGTACTACCAATGAAATTGATGTAACGGCTGATTTCGACCAATTCTATATCATGTTCGAAGACAAAGGGAAGTTGACAAGAGAAAATCGCGATAGCAATTCCTCTGAGGATGGCAAGTGGTCGCTCGAAAGTGCAAGTATGACTACCAGCGAAGGAGTCACTTTGACAACAGGTCAAACATTAACCCTCAACTTGAAAGAACCATTGTTCGGAGCCAGCATTGATGAAGAATGGAGAAATGTTGTCATCAAAGAAAATGAAGTGACAGCTGAACATAGCAAGGACGGAAAACTATACACGATTCGTTTGCGCAGAACGAACTAGAACAGTGTAACATAATATTTTAAGGAGGCGTACAAAGGGAAAAATAAACCCTATGCGCCTCCTTACTTTTTTGGTGGGAATCGTTCTTCCAGCACTTCCCACAATTGCTATCGCCCAAACATGGCAAGTATTTCAGCCATATTCGCTCGAATATACTTTGAGCCCCCAGCCAATCTCTTACACAAACACTGTCGACAACCAAGGTTGTGTCTTTGTAAGTGGCTACACGTCTGGTAATGTCGACTATGCAGGTTTTGTTTACGGCAACTCGCTGATTCAAAAGTTATCTCCGCAAGGCCAGATAATATGGGAAAAGGAAGTGTCGGGAAAAAACCGCCTTCCTCTTATGAATGCAAACAATGACGGAAAGGTGGTGCTTGCAGGTGCGTTTGTGAACACAATATCATTAGATGGCCAGACTTTAAGTCACGCCCAAGAAGTAAACCTCCCCGTAATCCTACAACTTTCTGCCCAGGGAAATCTTGAGTGGATGTATGATTTAAGCACTTTCGATGTAGACTTTATAGAATGTCAAGCGCTCACCATTGGTAGCGATAATAGTATCTGGGTAGCAGGTCACAATTTTGTAGACTCGTATATCATTCATTTCTCCGAGGAGGGAGAAGTACTTGAAATCGTAGTTCAGTCAAACGTGAATGAAATAACTTCTATTGATGTAGATTCGGAGGGCAATCTATACGTAGCTGGAGCATGCGCCCAAGAAGACGCGACTTTCAAGCAACATCCAGCAAGTGCTTCATTCGCTTTTAACTCTTATGTTGCGAAGTACAGCGCGGTCGGTGAATTTGAATGGGTAAAGTTTCAAGAAGAACCAAATTGTACTGGTCCGATCGTAATGGTTGAAAATCCTGATTTTATTTATATCACTAATCATCTCTCAGGCGCTCGTTCTTTTGGAGAGTTTTCAGTGCCAGGGCCTCAATCTGCGTTTGCTCCAGATTTTTATCTAGCTTGTTTGAATAGCGAGGGTGAATATCAATGGGTAAGAGATGCTCCAGGGAATGGAAAGATTGAAATTGGGAATAGAGCTTGTTTGGCACCAGATGAAAGTAATAATGTTTACCTCGCAGGCCGAATTCAAGGTGCCACTTATTGGGAAAATGATATCACCACATTTAGCTTGGGTTCGAATGACGCTATCGTAATGAAATTTGATTCTGAGGGCGTCCTACAGATGGCACGCACTGCCGGTGGTGGATTCGAAGAAAGAGCGGATGCTGTGAGTGTCACAACCAGCGGCGCTATTTGGCTTTCTGGTATAGCTAGTGGAAATATGACGCTCGATAATATTAGCCACACATCTTCCCCTGGTATTTCATACGCATTCGCTGCCAAACTCGCATCAGAAGATATCATAGAAGAAGAGGTATTAGCTGTAGATAACGTGGCAAATGTGTCATGGCAATTTTATCCAAATCCGGCGAATGATATCCTGATGATAGAAGGCAATGGCGAAGAATCAAGAGTTCAGTTGTGGTCTATCGAAGGAAAATTGATACGTGAATTCAGCCTTCGTGGTGCTCGATCGGTAAATGTTTCAGAGCTTCCAAATGGAATCTATACAATTCGAATTATTGATAATAATGCTGAAATAGTACACTCCAAGTTGGTGATACAACATCGTTGATTTATATTGGTGCAAATGTTTGAGTCTTGAAAAACAGTGCACTATTATGTTTATGGATGATCCTTCTACACTTGGCGTCTAGCGCGCAGGTGGGAGAGAAGATAACATTCAGGGGAATGATCCGCTCAAAATCGGATGATTCCCCTGTTTCATTTGCAGTAATATCCAACATTGATCTTCAAATTGCAACCGTATCAGGCGCGGATGGTTACTTCGAAATTGCAGTCGAGGAAGTAGGAAACAATCTCAAAATTTCTGTGATTGGATTTAAGACTAAAGAAGTTTTTATCAAGCCTACAGATCAAATGCAGATCATTCTTCTGGAGGAGGCATACGGTGAGCTACCCGAAGTATTGGTATTCGCGGATATTAGCGATCAGCTAGCAAAAATCGTGAGTGAATGTCGCAAGAATTTTAATAATGATGTACTTAAATCAAAGGCATTTTTTCAGTTAAAGTCTTTTGTTAATGATAAACAAGTGGAGTTGGTTGAAACCTATAATAATGCTACGGTATGGGGCGGAGATATTACATCACTTGGATTGAAAACAGGTAGACTTGGACTGAGCTCTTTTGACTTAGGATATTGGGTTTCCACCGCAGTATCGAGGTCGATGTTGTTGGAAAAAACTACAGACAATAATGAGAATTATCCGCTTTCTCCTTTGCAAAGATCTTTGCCAAGAATGAAAAAGGAGTGGCGATTTTCTTTGGAAAATGTCTACACCGAAACCAATGGTGATTCCGTCTATGTTATTTCAGCAAAGCCCCGAGAACTGGACAAAGAGCGCTTCAATGCACGATTTTGGGTGAATAAGAAAAATACTACTTTCTTGAAATTGGAACTACAACTCGACAGTATTAGCACACATCCATTTCAGCCCCTTTTTCCCACAGACACCATTCAAAATTTGAATCTCCGTGTGAGTAAGGTTTTTGGTGGAGAGAAGAAAACACACACCGAATTGGTGGATTTTGACGCGGATATTTTTTACTCGAATCGCGATGGCGAAAAATATAAAGTAGATATCAAATCATTCATCTATTGTTATGATTGGAATGATCTATTCATACTTCCTTTTTATGAAGTGGAAGCCACAAAAAATAGCGATTATCGAATGATCAGTGCATTGCCTCATAATAGTCTTTTTTGGGAAAAATACAATCGGTTTTCAAAAGCAGAAATAGATAGTAGCGGTGACTTGTTTTATTACAAAAAGGCTGAATTGACAAACCGAAGTCTTTTTAGTCGCAATCAACAAATGAAGATGGGGTTCTTTGAACAACCTTATTTTAAGTGGTCAGAAAAAAAGCGATTGAGATTAAAAGTGGTGTCAGCTCCTGTAGCCAGCAATAGTCGTGTGATGAATAAACATGCATTCAGTTTTAATGTCTTAGCTTTTTTCGACTTAAATATTTTTGATGATACCACACAGATACTCTCCACAACTACCATCGATCCTTTCAATAGCTACTGGGACAGGACGTATACTGTTGAAGCAGATGTTTTCTTCAATATTTATACAGATTTGATTGAGATGAAGCGAAGAGAAATTTACGAAGATATGCTTCGAAATCCCACGCCAGACCGAATGAAAGAACTCTATGAGCGGTATCTATTTGAAACGTCAATACTTCGGTCAAGATATTTTCAGGAAGTTAGTCCCGGAATCGATCAGAAAATGCTTCGTAAATGGAATGATATGGTTTTGTATAATCTCGATATCGATAACATGAAAATTTTTGGAATTGACTGATTATTTCGCGCTTTGCTTACGAACGAGTTTTTCAAATAGACTAGGAAAAAGACGTTTAACCAAAAGCCCTTTCATTTCGCGACCACCAATGGCAATTTCAAATTTCCTTTTTTCTACTCCCAGCAGTATTTTTTCAGCCACCTCTTCGGGTGAAAGCCCTTCGGCCTGATTGTGGTCCATTTCGTTGGTTGGTTTCCCAGCGCTATCCAGAGCGTGTTTACTGATTTCTGTATTAGTGAACCCAGGTAGTACCATGCTGACGTAAATCCCATCTTTTTCAACTTCCATTCGTAATGATTCATAGAATCCATGCAGCGCATGTTTGGAAGCCGCATATCCCGAACGCAAATAAAATCCCCATTTGCCTAGCAAACTGCTCGTAACAATGATGTGTCCTTTCTTGGCAGCTACCATGCGAGCGCCTACCAATTTGGACAAGTGAATATTACCAAAAAAATTAATCTCCATGATTTTGCGATCTACAGAAATATCCGTTTCCAGACAAATTGATCGCTGGCTAATTCCTCCATTATTGAAAAGGAAATCAATGGAACTGTGTGTGGCAAAAACAGTGGCCGCGGCTCTCTCTATAGAATGCGAATCTCCTAGGTCAAGAGGTACAATCATCGCCTGGCCTCCGCAACGCATGTTTACTCGTTCCAACTCCTCTTGCCGCCTAGCGGAAAGGATGAGTTTGGCTCCTCTTTTAGCCAATAACACAGCCAAAGCCTCTCCAATGCCGCTGCTAGCTCCTGTGATCCATACGGTCTTGTGATGGTATAAATTCTCATTCATGTGGCGAATTAAACACTAAATTTGCTTCAAATAGGCATTTGAAAGCATCTTATATAGCCTTGAGTTAAGCCATTATTAACCTTGGCTTAACGCAGTCAAAGTACCTTTGCGGCGTTCAAAAGAGAAAAATAGATCGTATGAGTAAGCAAAAAATACTTCTGGTTGACGATGAACAAGATATCCTTGACTTGATCGGATTCAATCTCGAAAAAGAAGGATTTGAGGTGCATACTGCCAATAACGGTCGCACAGGTCTGGAAATCGCCAGACGGGTTTCCCCAGATTTAGTCTTGCTCGATGTGATGATGCCCGGAATGGATGGTATGGAAACATGCCGCGAACTCCGTGATGATTCTAACCTCAAGCATGTGCTTATCGCATTTCTTACTGCCCGCAACGAAGACTACTCGCAAATAGCAGGTTTTGACGCAGGTGCAGACGATTATATTTCAAAGCCCATTAAGCCAAGGGTATTGGTTTCTCGTGTGAAAGCGCTTTTGAGAAGAAATGTTCCCGTTGAAATCGAAACAAAAGAGGTTCCTGCCCACGGAATTATCATTGACAAAGAACGATATGTTGTTTTTAAAGAAGGCGTTCAATTGAACCTCCCCAAAAAGGAATTCGAATTGCTGGCACTACTAACTTCCGCACCCGGAAGAGTCTTTACAAGAGAAAATATCCTCGCCAGTGTTTGGGGGAATGATGTAATAGTAGGGGATAGAACCATCGATGTTCATATCCGCAAGCTTCGTGAAAAACTTGGTGATGAAAACTTTAAGACAGTAAAGGGCGTAGGCTATAAATTTGAGCCTTGATGTCTAAACGTACTCCAAAAGGTGTAGCATTTACTTCTTCAGCGCTGATCACCAGTTTGCTGGCGCTTACATATTTCGTTCTTGTTTATTTTTTAGACAGAGAGTTTGAATGGCAGTGGCTATTGCTTTTTGTCACACTGAGCGTTGTTATTTCCTACTTCATTATCTTTTATTACATCGAAAAGTTTCTTTATTCGAAGGTTAAAATCATTTATAAAACCATCCACTCGCTCAAAACATCTCAAGGGGATATCAAGCCGAGTATTCGCATGAGCACCGATGTGCTAGGATTGGTGAATGAACAAGTAATGGATTGGGCAGAGGAAAAGATCAAAGAAGTAAAGGAATTGAAGGCTACCGATAATTTTAGAAAAGAATTCATCGGCAACCTTGCACATGAATTGAAAACACCCATCTTCAACATTCAGGGTTATGTGGATACCCTTTTGGAAGGGGATCTCCAAGATGAAGCACTTACTCGAAAATTTTTACAAAAAGCAGCTTCAAACTGTGATCGCATAAGTGATCTGATCGCCGATTTAGATCAAATTACACGTATCGAAAGTGATGGGTTTAGTTTGCAAATGCGCCGCCTCGATATCGTGGATGTCGCTCGAAAGATGATGGATTCGCTCGAGGAACAAGCAAGAGATCGCAATATCACATTGCGTTTGAAAAATCTCAATGAAAAATCTATTTGGGTGGAAGCCGATGAGAAGAGAATACAGCAGGTATTTACAAATTTACTCGTCAATAGTATCAACTATGGGAAAGATGGAGGCGAAACACGTATTCGTTTTTATGACATGGATGATAACATCCTCATCGAGGTAGCAGACAACGGTTTGGGTATCGCGAAAGAACATTTACCTAGAATTTTTGAACGCTTTTATCGAGTGGACAAATCACGATCACGAAATGAAGGTGGTTCAGGCTTAGGATTGGCCATTTGCAAACATATTATTGAGGCTCACAAACAGACCATCTCCGTGCGCAGTACCGAGGCAATCGGGAGCACCTTTGCATTCACATTGAAGAAGACGCGTTGATTAAAAACGCACGTAATCGGCTCCAATAAAATAATTGCTCACCTTCTCCTCTCCAATGGTAGTCGCCGGTCCATGACCAGGATGCACTACATATTGATCGGGAAGCGCATACATTTTCTCCTGAATAGACTTGATCAAATCCTCTTTGTTGCTGCCCGGCAAATCGACGCGACCGACGCTTCCTTTGAATAGTACATCTCCACCAATCACCATTTCGTGTTGATGATCTATAAATACAACATGCCCCGGAGCGTGCCCTGGCACAAACAGTACATCAAGGCTATGCTCACCAAATTCAATGCGATCTCCTTCATTGATAAAATGTGTAGGCTGCGGACTCAGGCGATAGGGAATGTTCCACATCATGCTAGCGGCCGCACCTCTCTCTAGGGTAGGTAAGTCTTTTTCGTGGGCATAAAATGGAATGCCATACTTTTCAATAACTGCTGAATTGCCCAAAATATGATCAATATGACAATGGGTGTTGAGAAGCAAAATGGGAGTAACTCCACGCTTTTCAATAAAATCAAAAAGAACAGAATCCTCTGATTCATCCGTCATGCCCGGATCGATGATGATGGCTTGTTGTGCCTTGTTTATCAAGAGATACGTGTTTTCCTGAAAGGCATTGAAAGTGAATAAATGAACGGACATGCTTTTTTTTGCCAAAAGTACATAGAGGTGCAGTGACGGCGATTCCTAAAATTTTCTGAAACTTTGAACGTTATTGCGGGTTTTTCTTCGATATTTAGTACCTATTCGTTATTTTAGCTCTCTATGTCGTTTTTAAACCAAATTCATAAACTACTAATTGTCCTTTTGACGATAATTGGTCCATCCTCAGTGGTGGCTCAGTTTTATCAAGGGTCAAATATGGATTTTGGAAAAAATAGAGTCCAATTCAGAGACTTCGAGTGGTTCTATTATCCTACCAATAATTTTGAAGTCTATTATTATCAAGGTGGAGAAGATTTGGCTCAATACGTTTTGGTATCGGCAGATCGAAATGTAAAAGATATTCAGAAGTTTTTTGATTATCAACTTGAAGATAAGGTTCAAATTTTATCATACTCCAAGCAAAGCGAATTTCGTCAAAGCAATATTGGAATTTCAAATGACGATCAATTCAATATTGGCGGTGCTGCTCGCATCATGGGCAATAAAATGTTCGTTTATTACGAGGGTGATCACGAATCATTAGAAAAGCAAATTCGCGAGAGTCTTTCGAAAGTCGTGTTCAATAATATGATGTACGGCGGAGACTGGAAAGATGTGCTGAAATCAAGTACATTGTTGAGTATTCCAAAATGGTATGAGGAGGGAATCATCAGTTATGCTTCTCAAAAGCGGGATGCCGAATCAGAGGCATTTATGCGCGATGTCGTGAAGAGAAAAAAAATGCCAGGTATCAATCGATACGAAGGAAAAGAAGCGCGCCTTGCAGGTCATGCTTTCTGGGCTTTTATTAGCGATGTATATGGTGAAAATGTGATTCCAAACATTTTGTACATGACACGCTTGAGTCGAAATGTAGAGAGCGGTTTCTTATTTGTGCTCGGCATGAATCTAGACACCGTCACCAAAGAATTCAATAAATACTACAAGGAAAAATATGGAAGAATGAAGCTTCCTCCGATTCCTGGAGCGCCCATCCCGCTTAGTGCAGAAGCTACGAAGGCAGAAAAAAGACAGTGGAAGAAAGAGAATAAAATGTTGGGAGCACTGCCTGTTAAGTACAAGAAAAAATATACATACTCTCAATTTGAACGCTCACCAGATGGCACTATGATGGCTTTCGTAACGCACGAGATGGGCCAGTATAAAATTTGGTTATATGACTTTGAAAAGAAAAAATTAAAGAGAATTCTAAAGAGAGAATATCGCTTGGATCGCCTTGCCGATGAGTCATTCCCGGTGCTGGCGTGGCATCCCACATCAGGTGTGCTCACCTATATGTTTGAAAAAAGGGGTAGAGCGTTTATTGGAAATTATAGCATTGAGGATAAAAAGGCAGTCGAAAAAGAACTTTTTAGAATCGAAAAAGTAATCGATATCCATTATAGTAAAGATGGTAAACGTATTCTCTTTAGCGGCGTTAATAAAGGGCGCACAGACATTTACCTATATCAAGTAATTGGTAACAATCAGGAACAGCTCACCGACGATGTCTATGATGATATAAATCCGCGTTTCATTGAAAATGACACGCGAATTATTTTTGCTTCAAACAGAAATGATGATACACTGCGCACCGATACCAAAGGTGAATTGACCGCTATCAATAAAGACATCTTTATTTACAATCTAAACACGCGTTCAAAGATTCTCGAGCGAGTTACCAATACACCAAAAGCGGATGAAAGACTCCCATACGAATACAGCAATCGCCATTTCACCTATTTGAGCGACGAGACAGGAATTGAAAATCGGTATATCGCCAAAATTGATAGTGCCATCGCTCGCATCGATACTATCATTCACTATCGCTATTTCACCACATCTTCTCTTATTTCCAATTTCCCCAGAAACCCTCAAGACTATCACATCAATCCCATAAGTGGCGATTATAGTCTACTCTTCAAATCGGGAGGAAAGCCATTCGTATTTCTTGGAAATAGAAAAGAAGACACAACCTTTGAAGGGGTAGCATTGCCTTCTGTAGAAGGCGGTAAGCAAGATTCAGAAAGATTTGAAGTTTATAATTTTAGTAAAGATTCGTTGGCTACTGATGAGGTGGATATTTATAATTACGTTTTTGAAGACGAAAGAAAGAATTACACCTATGAAAAGGAATCTGTACGCATTCAGGAAATCACACCTGATGGCACGCCTCTAACAGATACCTTGGTGGCGAAAACATTAGAAATACCAAAGTCCAGAGGATATCGTCTCAATTTCGCTACTGATTATGTTTTGTCACAAGTGGACAATAGTTTTACAAATGCTTTCTATCAGAAATTTACCTCTCCAACGAGCATTAATCCTGGTATTTCTGGTCTTATCAAATTTGGGTTAAGTGATTTGTTTGAAGATTATAAATTGGTTGGTGGAGTGCGCCTCGCGTTCGATTTACAAAACAATGATTTCGGTGTGAGCTTTGAAAATTTGAAAGGAAGAATAGATAAAAAGTTCACAGCACAACGTCAAGCGCAAACGACTCTAAGTGATTTTAACTCCTTCAAAGTTCACACACACGCATTACAATATCAGTGGAAATATCCATTCACTGAATTGGCGAGTTTGAGACTTACAGTAATCGGTCGACAAGATCGGTTGGTGACCAGTAGCACCGATCCTCAAAGCCTTGTAGCGCCTACATTCCGTCAATATCAAGTGGGTGCACGATTGGAATATGTTTTTGATAACACTGTAAATCGTGGTTTGAATTTGTACAACGGAACACGCTACAAAATTTGGGCAGAGCGTTATCAAAGGCCAGACATTCTCGATCAGCGTTCTGACTTCAATATTTTGGGTTTTGATTTTAGACATTATAAAAAAATTCACCGCGATTTAATCTTCGCATTCCGCTTCAGTGGCAGCACTACCTTCGGAAGGTACAAGCTTGCTCATTATCTTGGAGGTGTTGACAACTGGCTCTTCCAGAGAGTCGATAACTCGCTTCCTGCCCTCGATACGGCAGTATTCTACCATCAGACATTTATGGGGCCTATGCGCGGATTCTTCGTGAATGCACGCAACGGAAATTCTTTTGCATTGGCCAATGCAGAAATTCGTTGGCCTGTATTCAAGTACTTCATGAAGAAACCAATCAAGAGTGACTTCATAGAGAATTTCCAAATCGTGACCTTCTTTGATGCAGGTTCTGCATGGACGGGTGCTTCGCCTTATAGCAATGATAATTTATTCAATAGAACAACAGTAGTTCGAAACCCGATCACAGTTGAAATAGAAAACAACAAAGATCCTATTGTCTACGGATATGGTTTTGGACTGCGTTCGCGTGTCCTCGGATACTTCCTGAGAGCAGACTGGGCTTGGGGTGTGGACGATCGACGTGTGTTGCCACGCGTTTTCTATTTGTCACTCAACCTCGATTTCTAATCAATCTTATTTGCTGTTTAGATTTCTATTTGGAGCCTGTTCAACTTATTTTTGTTGAATGAGACGCTTCTTGATTATCACCCTCATTTTTTTTCCTAGTATTTTTTTTGCTCAAGCTCAAAAAGGCTTTGATCGAGAGGAGTATTTGGAAGTCTTGCGCATGACCTCGCGGCAGGGCGATTCTACATTTTTTAAAAAAGTAGAAGCGCCGAAAGTTTGGAAGCGGCTCTACCGCTCACCTGTAGTAGGTCTTGACAATCGTTGGGATTTGTGGCAGCATCAATATGATGGTGTGGTGTCCATCAATCTCCGTGGCACTACTCCATCCAGTTCTAGTTGGCTTGCGAATTTTTATTCAGGGATGATTCCTGCCAAGGGACAAATAGCTATTGCCGACGGAGTCACTCAAGAATATGATTTGGCAGATCATCCGCAAGCGTGTGTGCATGCGGGTTGGACAGTCGGTATGGCACATTTATTACCAACAGTGCTTCATCAAATAGACTCTTGTTATAAAGCAGGTGTGCGTGATTTTCTGGTAGTCGGTCATAGTCAAGGCGGAGCGCTCGCCATCTTGATGACAGCGCAATTGAGAAAGATGAAAGAGAATGGAAAATTGCCCAGTGATATGCGCATCAAGACATACGCGAGTGCGGCGCCCAAACCAGGCAATCTCTATTTCGCATACGACTATGAGGCGAGCAATTTTGGTTGGGCCTTTACTGTAGTGAATTCAGCTGATTGGGTACCGGAGACGCCCATCTCTGTCCAAACAATAGATGATTTTAATAATGTCAATCCATTCAAGAATGTTGAGCCCATGTTGGCCCAGCAAAAGTGGACCACGCGATTGTTTGTGAAGAAGGCCTACAAAGACATGAATAAACCTACCATTGAAGCGCGCAGTGCCTATAAGAAATATCTGGGTAACACTGCTGGTGACTTTGTATTAAAGACATTGCCTTATCATCGCATACCGGAGTTAAAAGATTGTTTCCACTACGTCCGCTGCGGCATCCCCGTGGTGCTTTACGGGAAGGCAGACTACTTCAAAGAATTCCCCGACGACCCCAACAAAGTCTTCATCCACCACATGATGGAACCGTACATCTACCTAACGAAAGCGATGAAGGAGAACTAGAGGAAGAACAAGGGGTTGGGAACAAGGTACAAGGGATTTTGGGAACGGGGATTTAACATTAATAGCCTGCCCATTCATGGGCAGGCTATTAATGTTAATCATGTGTTCCCTTGTTCCATATCCCTTGTTCCATATCCCTTGTTCCATATCCCTTGTTCCATATCCCTTGTTCCATATCCCTTGTTCCATATCCCTTGTTCCATATCCCTTGTTCCAT
>JBILSZ010000116.1:0-7673 GCA_044371755.1 Flavobacteriales bacterium
GAGGGTATGTGAGAGCACTCGATAATACTCGTTTCTATTTTTTACGCTCCAAGGATTGAAGAGTAATTTTTGAAACAATGAGTAATTATTGAATGCCTGATAGGATACGATAGCGGTAACTGCTGTAATAATCAGCGTGAGGGGTGGGGCGAAATCCATATTAGCTCGAATGGTCTGCTATGATTTTCCAAGACCCATTCTTCTTAGCCCAAATTAAAGAATAATGTCCGCTAAGTGTATCTTCGATTCTAAATAATTCCCACTTGCCTATCACCAAGGCATTTTCAACACCAATAGACTTGCTTTCAATATTGGTAAAACGCAAGATACCCATGGCTTCTTTGTTGGGATAAGACTTTTTATAGTTCTCTAAAGTCTCTTTCCAACCGTAGGTCGGTCCTCTTTTTCCTATAAAAATCAAAGAATCTGAATTCCAATAGGGCTCCATAAAACCTTCCAGATCACCGCTATTCCAAGCTGATTCCTGAGATTTCATTAGTGCATCAATCTTCCCAAAGTCCACCGACTCCTTTGGCTTCGCTATTTGGGTGCATGAACAGATGAGAAGTATGAGAATAAACAAAGCGTGCGCGCGCATCTCCTTACACATTAAAACGGAAGTGCATTACATCTCCGTCTTGCACGATGTATTCTTTACCTTCCACGGAAAGCTTTCCAGCCTCCTTCACCGCGGCCTCTGACTTGAAGCTTACAAAATCATTAAACTTGATCACTTCCGCGCGAATGAATCCTTTTTCAAAATCTGTGTGGATCACACCAGCTGCTTGTGGCGCCGTATCTCCTTTGTGAATGGTCCACGCGCGTACCTCTTTTTCACCCGCAGTGAAATAAGTTTGCAGATTTAGCAAACGATAAGCAGCTTTGATCAATTTCGAAACGCCTGGTTCGTCAAGGCCCAAGTCTGCAAGAAACATCTGTCTTTCTTCGAATGTCTCCAACTCTGCGATGTCAGATTCGATAGCGGCACCAATGACAAGCACCTCTGCATTTTCGTCTTTTACAGCTACTCTCACTTTTTCTACGTGAGCATTGCCCGTTGCCACTGAAGCTTCCTCTACATTACAGAGGTATAGCACTGGCTTCGCTGTAAGCAACTGCAGCTCTAGGTTGAGCTTTTCTTCTTCTTCATTTTCAGGTGGCACTGTGCGGGCTGACTTACCACTTTCAAGCGCTTGTTTGATGCGCATGAGATAGTCATATATCTTTTTTGCAGCCGAATCGCCTGAGTTGGCGGCGCGCTGCACCTTAGCGATGCGTTGATCTACCGACTCAAGGTCCTTTAATTGCAATTCTATGTCAATGATTTCTTTGTCACGAACCGGATCTACGCTGCCATCAACGTGTACCACGTTTGGATCGTCAAAACAACGCAGTACGTGAATGATAGCGTCTGTCTCACGGATATTTGCTAAGAATTTATTTCCAAGTCCTTCGCCCTTACTTGCGCCCTTCACCAAACCAGCGATATCGACAATTTCGATAGTTGTTGGTACAATTCGCTGCGGATTTATCAAATCTGCTAGAGCTGTGAGACGTTCGTCAGGAACCGTAATCGTTCCAACGTTCGGTTCGATAGTACAGAATGGAAAGTTCGCTGCTTGTGCTTTAGCGTTGCTCAAGCAATTGAAAAGAGTAGATTTACCGACGTTGGGAAGACCAACAATGCCGCATTTTAGTGCCATACCTTTATTTATTCGGGCGGCAAAGATAGGTATTATTCCAATCTCAGCGTACAATAGCTATTATGGATTGCGACTGAGTGGAAGAACTAATTGCATATTACTCGCCATCGGATTATTCAGTAATGTATAATCCAACTGAGTGAAATAATTTCGGTCAGACGAATTGTACAAAACGTAGAGCGTATCTGCCGACTCATTGATGACTTCAAAACTTGCGGGAACCATGGCACTCATAGCATAATCTCTGTCACAAATACGCCATCTCGCTACAAAGTCCCAGATTAGAACTGTACGGGGCAAATAAATGGATTGAAATCAATAGGCTATTGTTGTTGCTGGAGTATCTACGGTGATGCTGTATTCCTTGCCATTTGGAATGTCTACCAAAAATAAGGTTACTTTTTTAATTTGAGTCGCAAAATCCCACTCTCTCAAAACCGCCTCAAGTGTGGGACTATCCATGCCGAAGTCATGAATCTCCGTCAAGGCAATTTTATCTTTTTTCAATCCGTAATCAAGCTCCACATGGGTCATTCCGAACATAGATTGAATATTTGCCCCATTTAATTCTTGAAGAATTAAAATCATATAATCTCTTCTAGCAGTGCCATCTGTGGTGGGCATTCCATTTTGAATGATCGTCGGCTTGAATTGAAGGTCATAAGAACCAATGCGGAAAACCGACTTTTTCATAGCCATTCCACTCAGCAGTTCATCCGTTTGAGTTACTTTCTTTTCCTTTGAACAAGATGATATTATTACCACCAGTATAAAGGCTACTATTACTGACAATTGTCTGTTATTGGCAAGAACTTTCATATTGAATCAAATATAAGGAAAATTCGGGATTCACAATTCGAAATTCAGAATTCGCAATTCCACGGCCTGCCCATGAATGGGCAGGCTTTTGTAAAAATCTCGTGTTCCCTTGTTCCCAATTCCCCTTTGTTCCTTGTTCTTTACCTCCTTGTTCTTTTCCAAATAGATTTCCACAATATTCCAACAATAAAACCATACCCTTATTCAAAGCGGTACATTTGCGGGCACAAATTTTAGCCATTAACCAAATGTCGCAAATCCAAGAACTCGAACGCGTTGCTTCTCAAGTAAGAAGGGACATCGTTCGAATGGTACACGCCGTCAATAGCGGTCACCCAGGCGGTAGCCTCGGTTGTACAGATTACTTCGTAGCCCTTTATTTCAACACTCTCCGCATCCAGCCCGAGAAGTGGAATATGGACGGGATTAGCGAAGATCTCTTCTTTTTGAGTAATGGCCACATTTCTCCCGTTTGGTACAGCGTGCTTTCACGTAAAGGATATTTTCCAGTTGCTGAATTAGCGACATTCAGAAAAATCAACTCCCGTCTTCAAGGTCACCCAACCACGCATGAAGGTCTTGAAGGCATTCGCGTAGCGAGCGGTAGCCTCGGTCAGGGCCTCAGCGTTGCGCTAGGTGCAGCACAAGCTAAAAAATTGAACAACGATCCTCACCTCGTGTACACACTCCACGGAGATGGCGAGTTGCAAGAGGGACAAATCTGGGAAGCGGCCATGTACGCTTCACACCACAAAATTGACAATATCATCAGCGCTATCGATGTAAACGGTCAACAAATCGATGGTCCTACAGATGAGGTAATGAGTCTCGGAAACCTCCGCGCCAAGTGGGAAGCATTCGGTTGGGATGTGATGGAAATGGACGGAAATAATATGTCTGAAGTTGCAGCTGGTCTCGATAAAGCCAAAGGTCTTACTGGTAAAGGAAAGCCTGTGATGATTCTCATGACTACTTCAATGGGCAAGGGTGTCGACTTTATGGAAGGCACACACAAATGGCACGGCGTTGCGCCCAATGACGCCGAATTGGCAAGTGCTCTCGGACAACTCGAAGAAACACTTGGAGACTATTAATCCTTAATCATCACCACGACATGTTAGATTTTCAAATACTCGGTTCAAACGATACACGCTCAGGCTTCGGAGAAGGCCTTCACGAATTAGGCAAATCCAACCCAAAGGTGGTAGGACTTTGCGCAGATTTGATTGGCTCTCTCAAAATGGATGCTTTCAAAAAAGATTTTCCTGAACGCTTCTTCCAAGTAGGCATTGCGGAGGCCAATATGATGGGCGTTGCAGCAGGACTTACCATCGGCGGATACATTCCATTCACGGGCACGTTTGCCAACTTTTCTACAGGCCGCGTATATGATCAAATTCGTCAAAGCATTGCTTATAGCGACAAGAATGTAAAAATTTGCGCTTCACACGCCGGCCTCACGCTTGGCGAAGATGGAGCTACACACCAAATACTGGAAGATCTTGGAATGATGTCGATGTTGCCCAACATGACTGTCATCAACCCTTGTGATTTCAATCAAACAAAAGCCGCTACGATTGCCATCGCAGCACATCACGGTCCTGTTTATCTCCGATTCGGAAGACCAAAGGTGCCGACCTTCACCGCTCCTGATCAAAAGTTTGAAATCGGAAAGGCTTGGCATATCCACGAAGGAAAAGACGTGACAGTGATCGCTACCGGTCACATGGTGTGGAAGGCTGTAGAGGCCGCCAAAGCCCTCGAGGCAGAAGGCATCAGCGTAGATCTCATCAACATACACACTATCAAACCACTGGATGTAGAAGCGATTGTAAAAAGCGCCATGAAAACTGGTGCGGTCGTTACAGCCGAAGAACATCAAATCAATGGTGGTTTAGGTTCATTGGTGGCTCAAGCCCTCGCCAAACACCACCCCGCAAAGATTGAATTTGTAGGCGTGAACGATAGCTTCGGCGAAAGCGGCACCCCTGACCAACTCATGGAAAAATACGGCCTCGGAGTGAAGGACATTATAGCGGCGGTGAAAAAACTACGATAGAACGGGAAGAAAGGAACAGGGGAACGTGGGAACAGGGGAATTTGGGAACAAGGAACAAGGGATTTTAGAGAACAAGGGAATTTGGAAAGAAGAAAGACTCTCAAACTTTCAATCTTTCAATCTCCCAATCTTTTTTTTGGCGTTCCCTACGGGACGGGCTTTCCGCTACAATCTTTTTCTCGCTTCGCTCAAAAAAGGATTTCCGCTACAATCCCTAACGCAACTGCCATGGCCCGGACGCATACAGACTCGTTAAGAGTTGAATATATTCGTTGTTCTTAATTCCCCTTATTCCCATGTTCCCAATTCCCCTTGTTCCTTGTTCCCAAATTCCCTTGTTCCCTTGTTCCTTGTTCCTTGTTCCCTGTTCCCAAAACCCCTTGTTCCTTTTTTTCCCCAATTCATTAACAATGCTTGTCCACGGATGGGGGGTGCGTTAGTTTTGTGTGTTACCGCGTTTTAAAATTACCTAAACGAATTTTACCATGATCACACGTATCATAGGAATCAACACAAGCACCTACGTAAACGCAGAGATGCGTCTCGATGACTGCGATTCTATCCAACTTGTGGGACCCAACAACGTGGGTAAATCCACTTTGATTTATACCCTCAACTTCCTTTTCGTAGTAGACGGAAGTAAAATGTCATTCTCCGGCCAACGCCGCGGTGACAAGGAGACCATTCACCACTACTTCCCTACGCACAACCAGAGCTATATCGTTTTTGAAATCAAAAAAGGCAGCAACTACTGCATCATGGTGAAGCGCGATAGCGAGGGTGAATTGGAATACTATCGCATCAATGGTGAATATAATCACGAACATTTCTTCAAAAAAGAAGGCCAACAACAACGCATTCGCCGCTGGGACGAAGTACAGGAGAACTGGGAGAAAGAAGGCGTAGAACTTTATTTGTACAAAAGCAAAACAGAAGTTTTCAATGCCGTGTATCAACGCGGAAAGCGCAACGAAGCTGTGGTATGGTTGGAAGACAACGTGCGTACCGACGGATTGAGCAACAACTTCTCGAAAGTATATCGCTACTTGATCAATTCTAAATTGATCACCAACAAAACGCTTAAAGAATCTTTGATTATCGCGGACAACCGCGAAAATGAAGGTCTTAATTTTTCTCAGAAAAATAAAAAAGACATCAATGATCTCTTGCGCATCAATGAAGAAATCAGAACGATCAAGTCTGTTCAAAAAGACTTCGAAGAGTTTCGCGAAGTAGTAAATCTCTACAAAGCGAAAAATAGAATCGTGAGCGATTTGGTATACGCTTTTGACAAGCAATATCAAGGTGTGATCAACGAACTTGACAGCAGCAGATTGGAAAAAGAAAAGACGTTCCAATCGACGCTTGTAACGGTGAATGAGAAGTTCAAACCCAAGCAGGAAGAGCTCAACAGAGAGATTGGTAAAAAAGAAACGGAGATCGAAATTCGCGAAAAGGAATTCATTCAACTTCAAACGCAAATTGATGTCATCAATAGCTATGAAGACAAAAAATTCCTCGAAGAATCTTTGATCAACCTCGATGCGAAACGCCGCGAAACGGAAGTGCGCATCACCATGGTGGAGAACCAAAATCTCAACGGCAAGCAACTCGAAGGAAAGCTCAACAAGCTCGACAACGAATGCAATCGCCTCGAGGCTCAAATCAAAAACTACGACAATCAGTTGATTCAAAAAATCACTGATAATGACGATACGAGAAAAGTGCTCAACACTATTTTCTCAGCAGAATTCGCTTCAATGCCCGACAAATTGGTGAAGAAAAAAATCACCAAAGCAGACGGTTCATTGAAAATTTTCGATGGTGAAATTGAAATCCCAAAGAAAATGGAATTGCGCGATGTGCCTTCTGTTAAAGTATTGAAGGATGAACTCGCAGAGTTGAAAAAAGAAAAGACAGAGTTGGAAAAACTCTGGGCCGTTTCTCTCCACATCGATAAGACACGCAAGGAACTTCAAAAGGTTCATGACGACATCGAAGCAGTGAAAGAAAAACTCCGTAAGATCGACAGCAAGCCTGAACTAGAGCAGACAGCAAGCGAACTCGGCACTGAACTTCGTGCACTTAAAAATGATCGCGACCGTCTTGAAGACGAGTTGAAAAAACTCAAAAAAGAGATTGCTGAAAAAACAAATCTCTTGGACAGTCTTCGCGAAGAAACTCGCAAAGCGGAAGAGCGCATTATCGAATTAAAACTGCGCAAACAAGAAATCGAGCAATTCGGTATCACTCCTACCGAGTATGAAACCAACGAATCGCTCGATGAGATCTATGCAAAGATTCGTCTTGCAAATACCGACCGCGAAACGCTCAAAGGTTCGAAAGACCGCAGCTTTGATCAGTTGCGCTTCAAAACAAATTCTGCTATCGCTAATGAAACAGAATTCATCAAGTATGTGGAAGATGAAATTGCTTGTATCAACGATAAGGAGCGCAGTATCGAAGGTTTGTTGGGAAGTATCTCAACTCAATTTGCCAACCCAGCATACAACCTTCGCAAACGCTATGAAGAATTCAAAACCTTTGTATACAGCCGTTTTAACGAAAGCCTTGCACGCACGCGCATATCAAACATCGAATCGCTGAAGATCGAATTGGTGGACAACAAGCGTGTATTGTATGAATTGGAGCGCATTGCATCGATTGAGAATTTGTCGTCGCAACTTGCATTTGAATTCGAGACTGGTGAAGACTTGAAAATCTTGAACCAATACCTCGATGGTGGCAAGTCGGTAGATTTCACAGATCTATTTGACATCGAACTTCACCTCAACGTGAAAGGCACCATCAAGCGTGTGGACCTGAAAGAACAAGTAGAATCAGATGGTACCGACCGTATGATTCGTTTGGTGATTGTAATGAGTATCATCAATCGTTTGGCTGTAAGTAGTGAGGAAAATAAGATTGCACTCTTCATCGACGAGATTGGAACCATCGACGAGCACAACCGTCCGCAGTTGGTTCAATTCTGTAAAGAGCACAACTTCATTCCAATCTTTGCCGCTCCGCAGCCTTATGATGGATTTAGCAAGTACTACTTTATCTTCAGAAGTAAAGGAAAGATCAACCTT
>JBILSZ010000034.1:0-25384 GCA_044371755.1 Flavobacteriales bacterium
AGTCAGGGGGCTGGCTCAATTCGGTGAAAGTAGTGCTCGGATTTTTAGAACTGGCATTAGCGCTCAAGTTCTTGTCGCAAGCGGATTTGGTGGACCACTGGGGTATTTTGAAATATGAATTATTCATTGGTTTGTGGGTCATCATTTTCGCTTTGATGGCGCTTTATATCTTCGGAAAAATCAAATTTCCACACGATAGCCCCATCAAGAAATTGGGCCTGTTTAGAATCGGATTTGGTGTATTGGTGGTATCCTGGGTAATCTATCTGGCGAGTGGATTTAGGTACGACGAGCGATACAACACCTATCACTCCCTCACCTTGTTGAGTGGATTGGCGCCGCCCGTGGGCTATTCATGGGCTTATCCAAAGCATTGTCCACACAACCTCGATTGTGAACATGATTATCAATTGGCATTAGAACGCGCGAAGCGCGAAAACAAACCCATCTTCGTTGATTTTACAGGCTATGCTTGTGTAAACTGCCGTAAGATGGAAGAGCATGTCTGGATTGAGCCAGAGGTATTGGAAAAATTGGCGAATGATTTTATCGTCGTTTCACTTTATGTCGACGACCGAGAAGAGTTGCCAAAGGAGCTTCAGGAAACATACTCGTATGAAGTAAATGGCATTAAGAAAAATAAAGAAATCAAAACCGTAGGAGATCGATGGGCAGCTTTTGAAATCGCAACATTCAACAGCAATGCACAACCCCTCTACGCGATTGTCTCTCCAGACGAGCGTTTGATGAACGGATCTGTGGGATATACTCCCGATAAAAACGAGTATTTGCAGTGGCTCAACTGCGGCCTCGAAGCATTCAAAGAAGGGAAATAAGAGTCATTTCAATATGTGGTTTGTGACATCTGGCTGCTCTTTGTAGCGAGATGTCACTTTTTTTTCTTTTCTTCGTATTATCTTTAAATGAAGTTGTTGCGTCATACCGTCCTGTTGTTTGTTTTCCTGGCAATCTCAGCATCTATGCTGGGCCAGAAAACTGTGGTGTCCGGTAAAGTCATCGACGCAGATACCAAAGAGCCTATTCTTTTTTCACCTGTTGTCTTTGTCGGTACCAAGACAGGCGCCATGACAGACGAGAACGGGAACTACCGAATTGAAACTTACTACTCTAGTGACTCGCTCATGGTAAGGAGCGTTGGATATGCTTCACAAACCAAAAAGGTCAAGCAAGGAATTACTCAAGTCATCAATTTTGAATTATCCCTTCAGGGCAATTTAAAAGAAATCATCATCAAACCTGAAGAAGGCGTGAATCCTGCGATAGAGTTGGTAAAAAATATTCTTAAAAATAAGAAAATCAACAACCGCGAGAAGTTGGATGCATACGAATATGAAGCATACAACAAAGTAGAATTCGACCTCAACAATATTACAGAGGAATTCCAGCAACGTAAAATTTTCAAAGCATTCGAATTCGTTTTTGAAGGCGTGGATACTACCTCAGAAAAGGCATATCTACCAGTATTTATGACGGAGTCGCTATCAGATTTTTATTTCAAACGCGATCCGAAGTTTACGAAGGAAGTGATCAAAGGCACGAAGGTGAGTGGTGTTGAAAATGAAAGTATCAATCAGTTTTTGGGCGACATGTACCAAAACGTGAATATCTACGACAACGAGATTATCGCTTTCAACAAGAGTTTTACAAGTCCAATCAGCGCCTATTGTTTGGGATTCTACGATTATGATTTAGTAGATAGCGCATTCATTGGAAACAAGTGGTGTTACAAATTGCAGTTCTTTCCGCGTCGCAAACAAGAGCTTTTGTTTTTTGGTGAAATGTGGGTGAATGATACCACTTACGCGATTCGCAGTGTTGATGCCACCATTGCAGAAGGCGCCAATATCAACTGGATCAAAGAGTTTCAGGTAAAGCAAGAATACGATGAGGTTGAAAATGAAGTGTGGATGTTGGTGAAAGACGAACTCTTGATCGACTTTAATATCAGTGATAAAAAGATGGGGGTTTATGGAAGAAAAACCGCCTCCTATCGGAATTATAAAATTAATCAATTAAGACCAAAGGAATTCTATTCGGGACTCACAGATATTGTCGTCAATGAAGATGCTAGTGATCATGATGACGAATACTGGCGAAAGATGAGGCACATCGAATTGAGTGCAAAGGAACAGCAAATCTATACGATGGTGGACACGCTGAAGAGTCTGCCGCAGTTTAGGACAGTGGCGAATATCATCACATTATTTGTCAGCGGATATAAGGTGATTGGCAATATTGAGTTGGGACCGTACTATACTTTTTATAGTTTCAATCCTGTTGAAGGCAATCGTTTTCGTATGGGTGGCCGCACTAGTAATGCGTTTAGTAAACGATTGATGTTGGACGGATATGTTGCCTATGGCATGCGCGATGAGCGTTTCAAGTATGGCGGTGGATTGATTTATATAATGAATAAAAACCCGAGGATGGCGTTTGGGATGTCTGGTAAACGCGATATGGAGCAGTTGGGACAATCAACAGGAGCGTTTATGACGGACAATGTTTTGAGTTCAGTTTTTAGAAGAAACCCTGCGAATAAATTGACGGATGTTACAGAGTTGAAGAGTTATTTTGAGCGCGAGTGGTTATATGGACTCACGAATAAATTGATCTTCACACATCGCGTGTTGAAGCCTGCGGGAGAAGCATATCGCTATGTGCGTCAAGCGCCAGATCAGGTGCAACAGCAGAATGTAAACTTCTTGGTGACCTCGGAAGTATCGCTCTATACGCGCTTTGCATACAAAGAGAAATTTGTTTATGGGGAATTTGAACGAGTCAGTTTGGGCACGAAATATCCAGCCTTGGAAGTAATTTATTCTTATGGATTTCCAAATTTTTTAGGTTCTCAATTTACGTATCACAAGTTGATTGGACGCGTGGATGACAAAGTTCGTTTCGGGCCATTTGGATATGTGAATATGACCTTGGAGGCGGGAAAAATATTCGGCAATTTGCCCTATCCGCTGTTGATGATGCACCAGGGTAATGAGACGTTTTTCTATGATGAAAGTTCTTACAACACTATGAACTTCTTTGAATTTGTGAGTGATGAGTGGGCGAGTGTTTGGGCGACGTATCACGCGGAAGGATTGTTGTTGAATAAAATTCCACTGATGCGACGTTTAAAATGGCGCGAAGTGGTGAGCGCAAAAGCCTTGGTGGGAAGTTATGATGAAGCGAACGATGCCATATTGAGTCGTGACTTTGACTACGACGGAAGGGCTGATATTTACACCCTCGGCCGCCCATACGTGGAAGCCGCATTAGGTATTGAAAATATCTTTAAGGTTTTGCGTATCGATGCGCTCTGGAGATTGAGTTACCTCGATAATCCGAACATCGTGCGCTTCGGCATCCGCGCAAAGTTCCAAGTGGATTTCTAGGCTCCGCGCTCCGCGCTTTGCAATTCTGAATTCACAATTCTGAATTCGAAATGACTAATTCGCAATGATCAATTCGCAATTTACAATTCGCAATAGGGAAACATTGATTCTACGGTCGCTTCGTCGCTTGTCGCTCGTCGCTTTTTCCGTCCCCTTGTTCCTTGTTCCCAAAATCCTTTGTTCTTTGCTCTCGTTCCGTTTCACGATATCGCTGACTTCAGACGCCATAAATGACGTCTCTACTGGGCGTCCCCTATTTCCTATTCCCTATTTCTAAACTCCAAATTCCAAATTCTAATTTCCTTGTTCTCGTTCTTGTTCTTTGTTCTCGTTCTTGAACGTTTCCCCCATTCCCCTGTATGGGTTAAAACATTACTTTGGCCAGATGAAAATGAAAGGGATTATTCTCATTGTTTTAGTACTTTTTACAATAAGTCCAGCGGCGGCGCAGCCGGGTGGGGGCGGGGGATTGGTAATCGAAAACATCCTCGGTCCTGATAGTACAGTGGCGCTGAGCAACGATAGCCGCTTTGAGTTTTTCATACGAAGCACGAATATTAAATTGCGGTCTTTCGAAGATTTGTCTCAGTACCCTTTTTCATTTCCTTACATGCTTAATTGGGGTTATTCAAATGATCAAGGTTTGCAGGCCATTCAACCTGAACTGAATAAAAATTTTAATCAATTAGTGATCGGCTTCAATGGGCAATGGATGGTAGTGGAATTTGTGGATTTGCTCGGTGAGAATGGAATGGGCCGTGTGCAGCCAATTCGAAGGTTTCAATTTATGCCAGGCTACTATGTGCTGTCAATGGGAAATGATCGTGATCCAAAAAAACAAATCGATGCGCCTCTCGATTTTCTTAGGGTCAATTATGAGGAGTGGCGCATATTGGGCCTCGTTCAAAAACGCTCACTCGGACAAATCAATCCTTCCGATTTCTTACCTGCCGAAAGACTTACGCAAGGTTTGTTTGCTTATCAAGCATTAGCGAATCCTCAAAAAGCCATTGATTGGGTGAATCCTATCATCGCGAGTGAGAAAGACTCTTCCCTGGTTATAAAGGCTGTGGAATTGAAGATTGCTGCATTGCGAACATTGGAAAGGAATTCGGAAGCTTATGTCCTGTATAAAGAGGCAAAGCAAGTTTTTCCAACCCACACCTTCGACTTTACTTATATCGATATGCTTGTCGCCGCTGGGCAGTATAACGAGGCACTGGAGATTCATGATAAAATATGTGCGCAGAGTGATTATCCTTGGGATTGTTATAACAGAGGTAAGTTTTTAGAAAATTACTTGGCTAGTCCTGACGCTGCGAACGAAGATTACAACCGAATGATCGTTCGGTGTGGTGAGGTGGATCTAACGGGTGCGGACGTGTTTAAGTATTGCGAATTTGCAAAGGGCTATCTTGCAAAGGGTTTGATGGAATTCAAACGCGGGCGGGGTTCAGTTGGTAGTGAGGAATTATTGAAATATATGTCGTTTTATGCAAATGATTATCAAGCAGAAGAATTTCTTCATTCTGCGGATAGTCTGTTCAATATCTATCCTCAGTTTGATTTGTTGCGTTTGGCCACGGCGTGGGGTTACATTCGTTTGGCTTCATTTTACCAAGGCGGCCCGAAATGCAGAGAATTTTTACAAACAGCAAATGAACTACTGAATTCAACAAATCCTGCTTCGGCGGCTTACTTGTATTGCATGGCGCGTGCTGAGTTTGAAAGGCTTTCTGGCCAATCAGATAAGGCCTTGGAATTTTGCGGATATGCGCTGAATGTGGCCAAAGAGCCGCGTACAGTTCACCGAATGCGTTATATAATTTATCTTACACTCTTGCCCAACGAAACATTGAAAATCAAGGAAGCTTATGAATCATGGGGCGGGAAGTGAGAATTAATGATAAACCCCTTAGATTTGCACCATGCAATTGCGCGCAGAAAATATCATTCGTCGTTATGGCCAACGCACCGTTGTGAAAGGCGTGAGCTTTGATGTGAATCAAGGCGAAATCGTGGGGCTACTCGGTCCCAACGGGGCGGGCAAAACAACGAGCTTCTACATGGTCGTGGGATTGGTACACCCCAACGAGGGTCGCATCATGCTCGATGACCAAGAAATAACAGATGAACCAATGTATCGACGCGCGCAACTTGGTCTTGGATATTTGCCACAAGAGGCTTCTGTTTTTCGCACACTCAGCGTAGAAGACAATATCAAGGCGATTCTTGAAATGACCAAGCTGACCAAGAAGGAGCAATCCATAAAACTGGAAACTTTGCTAGACGAGTTTGGTCTGACACACAAACGTACCTACATCGGTAATCACTTAAGTGGTGGCGAGCGCCGCCGAACAGAGATAGCGCGAGCGCTTGCTACCGACCCGAAGTTTATTCTATTAGACGAGCCATTTGCTGGAGTTGACCCGATTGCAGTGGAAGATATACAGCGCATCGTGGCGCAGCTGAAATTGAAAAATATCGGTATTCTCATCACCGACCACAACGTACAAGAAACGCTGAGCATCACGGACAGAGCGTATTTGCTCTATGATGGATCAATTCTAAAATCGGGTACGGCAGAGGAACTTGCTGCAGATGAAACAGTGCGAAGAGTGTACCTCGGTCAAAACTTCGAATTGAAGCGTAGTAAAATTTTGTAACCTACGCCTCCGCAGGTTCTACCCAATCTCCATATTCACGAATGAGTTCAATCAACTCCTGAACAGCATTTTCTTCAGGTACGTTCTTTTTCACTACGTTTTTCTCTTTATACAAAGTGATTTTACCTGGGCCAGTGCCTACATAACCATAGTCTGCATCAGCCATTTCACCAGGACCATTCACAATGCAACCCATGATTCCAATCTTTACTCCTTTGAGATGCGAAGTGCGTGCACGAATCTTGGCGGTAGTTTCCTGTAGATCGAAGAGCGTACGTCCGCAACTTGGACAAGAGATATACTCCGTTTTTGAAATACGAGTGCGCGTAGCTTGCAAGATACCGAATGCAGTGCTGTTGATGCGCTGTTGCGATATTCCCTCGGCATGAATCATAATGCCATCGCCTAATCCGTCGATGAGAAGGGCTCCTGCATCGGTGGGGGCGTAGAGCATGAATTGATCCTCATTCAAAGCGGGATAGGTACGTGATATCACAACGGGATTTTCGATGCCCGCGTTGATCAACTTGAAAAATCCTGCACGCATATCAGCTACAGCATTTGCATTGGATGATTCGATTATAAATACAGTATTTTTAAGCTCTTTAAGGCTACCGAGCGTTTGTTCGGTTACGTCTTTATTTTCTATTTTTAAAAAACTCATAACCGAATGATCATTCGGTATTGAAGGATAGGTATATAGCGAGTAAGCGCGGGGTTTATCTTTTACATCTTCCCATTTTTCAGCATCGAAAATGAGGCCGAGGGTTCCGGGAATTTCAAAGTTCACTTCATTTTTTCCGCAATAAATATAGTCAGCTGCGGTATCTGTCAAATTCCACTTATCCAGTGGTACGCTATAATTGAGGCCTACTGCGAAGAGTGAGGCAGCGGTGATTTCTTTTTTGTGGCTGTAGTCAGCGATGACACGAGGCACATTTTTTTCACCAAAATTTTGAATATGAAAGGTATGCCTTCTCGTGTATTCAAAAGGATTGATGGGATAATGTACCGGTGTGATTGGCGATTGATGTTCTGCTCTGTGTGTATACCGCTCTGCAAGAATGCGCGCCACGGGTATCTCGGCTTCGGGCTCTTCGGTGAGCGATACGCGAATGGTATCGCCAATCCCGTCTTCGAGCAACGTGCCGATGCCAACGGCAGATTTTATCCGACCGTCTTCCCCATCACCAGCTTCTGTGACGCCAAGATGCAGCGGATAACTCATGTTTTGCTTTATCATTTCTGCCACGAGCAGGCGATAGGCTTGTACCATCACTTGTGGGTTCGAAGCTTTCATGGAGATGACGATTTCATGAAAATCATGATCTCTACAAATTCTCAAAAACTCCATCGCGCTTTCTACCATTCCCTGTGGCGTATCGCCGTAGCGACTTAAGATGCGGTCGCTGAGAGAACCATGGTTGGTTCCAATACGCATAGCAGTACCGTTTTGTTTGCAAAGCAATACGAGTGGTGTAAAACGTTCGCGAATGCGCTCCAATTCGGCTTGGTAGCTTTCGTCGGTATATTCTATTTCTTCGAATTTCTTTTTATCGGCATAATTGCCAGGATTGACGCGGACTTTTTCTACTATGCCAGCCGCGATTTCAGCCGCGTTCGGCGTAAAGTGAATGTCTGCTACAAGAGGTGTATCATATCCTTTTGCGCGGAGTTCTTTTTTTATTTCCGCTAAATTTTCAGCTTCCTTTTTACTCGGTGCTGTGATGCGAACGAGTTCACATCCAGCTTCAATCATGCGGATGCTCTGTTCCACGGTAGCAGCCGTATTCATAGTATCTGTGGTGGTCATACTCTGAAGACGAAGGGCCTGATCACCCCCCATTTTCACGGAACCAATCTTAACTTCGCGGGTGCGGAAACGGCTGTATGAAAAAAGGTCGTTGCAATACACGTGATGAATATTTTACGGATAAAAAAAGAGATGGGAGTGCAGCCCACGAATGTTCTACACTCCCATGCAGGAATACGATTTATTTATTTGCTTCAAAGAGACGATTTACAACGTCCCAATTGATAACGTTATAAAATGCTCCGATATAATCTGGTCTTCTGTTTTGGTAGTTGAGGTAGTAAGCGTGTTCCCATACATCCAAACCTAGGATAGGGAAACCGCCACAACCGATACCTGGCATGAGCGGATTGTCTTGGTTGGCAGAAGAGCAAACCTCTACTTTACCGCCTTTGTGAACACATAGCCACGCCCAACCTGATCCAAAACGAGTGGTAGCGGCTTTAGTGAATTCTTCTTTGAACTTATCATAAGAACCGTAGGCAGCATTGATGGCCTCGGCTACAGCGCCTGTTGGAGCGCCGCCTCCGTTTGGAGTCATTACAGACCAAAAAAGGTTGTGATTGTAAAAACCACCGCCGTTGTTGCGTACAGCAAGTTTGTCAAAACCCTTAACTAAAATATCTTCAATAGTGAGGTTTTCGAGGTCAGTGCCAGCGATAGCAGCATTGAGGTTGTTGGTGTAAGCAGCGTGATGCTTGCCGTGGTGAATTTCCATGGTGCGCGCATCAATGTGCGGCTCCAACGCGTCGTAAGCGTATGGTAGTGGTGATAGTGTGAATGCCATATATGTGTTAATTAATTCGCAAAAGGGGCTTCGCCATTCTGAATTCTGAATTCCGATTGGGACAAATATAACAACCAAAAGAGGAAAGAGTTCGTTTAAGGAAACCTTATGATTTTTTGGTGAATGGTTTATTTTATAGTTGATAACTCGTCTAAATTGTTGAAACGCTTGAATAGTATAAGACTTAACATTAAGGATATATTTGTGCTCGAATATTTTATGATAAAATCCTTTGTATTACAAGGGTTTGTGAAATAGGGCAGGAATTGTAAACCTCAAGAAATCACCATTGTATGGGTCTTTTCAGCTTCCTTACTCAGGAAATAGCCATAGATCTTGGTACCGCGAATACCATTATCATTCAAAACGACAAGGTCGTGGTGGACGAGCCATCGATCATTGCGCGCGACAGAGCCACGGGCCGCACCGTAGCTGTTGGTCGTGCTGCGCAACAGATGCACGGTAAGACACACGAAAACATAAAAACCATCCGCCCACTCAAAGACGGCGTGATTGCAGACTTTCACGCAGCAGAAGATATGATCAAGGGGATGATCAAGATGATCAATCGCAGCAAAGGCGTATTTCAGCCTTCATTGCGCATGGTCATCTGCATCCCGTCAGGTATTACTGAGGTAGAAAAGCGCGCGGTGCAAGACAGCGCCGAGCACGCTGGTGCAAAAGAGGTGTTTTTGATTCACGAGCCGATGGCCGCTGCCATTGGTATCGGTATCGACGTAGAAGAACCAATGGGAAACATGGTCATCGATATCGGAGGTGGTACTTCCGAAATCGCCGTCATCGCCCTTGGTGGTATCGTAACTGACAAAAATATTCGAGTGGCTGGTGATGAACTGACACAGGATATCGAAGAATATATGCGCCGCCAACACAACATTTTGATCGGTGAGCGTACAGCAGAGCAAATTAAAATTGAAGTCGGCGCGGCACTTCCAGAATTAGACAATCCGCCGGCAGACTACAGTGTTCGCGGTCGCGACTTGATGACTGGGATTCCAAAGGAAATCACAGTTTCATATTCCGAAATCGCCCATGCTCTCGATAAGTCTATCTCTAAGATAGAAGAGGCTATCATGAGTTGTTTGGAAAACACTCCTCCCGAATTGAGTGCGGATATTTACAAGACAGGTATCTATCTCGCGGGCGGAGGTGCTTTGTTGCGCGGCCTTGACAAGAGAATTTCTATGAAAACCAAATTGCCTGTTCACGTCGCAGATGATCCTTTGCGCGCCGTGGCTCGTGGTACAGGTATCGCTTTGAAAAACGTAAGTAAGTTCCAATTCCTCATGCGCAGCTCATAATTAGAGTCCAGCGGGAGAAGTCAGACATGTGTGAATGAGAAATATTCTCAACCTAATACAACGCTATTATGTTTTCCTGCTGTTCCTGACATTGCAGGTTTTTGCGCTTTACGTTTTTTTCAATAATAATAATTATGCGAAAGCTGAATTCGTCAACCACAGCCGTGATTGGGTGGGTTCTATTTATTCGCAGCGGACGCAGCTCAAAGAGTATTTGATGCTCGGCGAAATCAATGACCGTCTTTCACTAGAAAATGCGATTTTGAGAAGCCAGCTGCCAGAGAATGTGATGGTGGTGGATACTCAATCCTTCGAAACTAGAGATACGCTCGCCTTTCAGCGCTACGTATATCGGAATGCTCAAGTGGAAAATATTACTCTCAACCGTGAACGCAATTATATCATGCTGGATCGTGGCTCCATGGGCGGCGTGGAACCAGAGATGGGAGTGATTTCCAATGGTAGCATCGTGGGCATTGTCCGCAGCGTGAGCAAACACTTTTCAGTTGTGATGCCTATACTGCACAGTAAGTTTCAAGGTAGTGTGAAAATGAAGGGCAGTGGCGACTTTGGATTGTTGGTCTGGCCAGGCGGTGATCCAGAGATAGCCAACGTTAAAGAGATTCCAAAACACGTGAAAGTGGAGATTGGAGATACAGTAGTGACAACAGGTTATAGTTCTAAATTTCCCGCTAATATTATGGTGGGATTCGTGGAAAGCATGGATGATCGGGCAGAAGAGAATTTTCACCGAATAAGCATTCGGTTAAGTACAGATTTCAGAAAATTAGATTATGTGCAAGTGATCGATGATCTCTTGAAAGACGAAGAAGACCAATTATTAGAGGAAACAGAAGCAGCAGATGGCGCTAACGGTAATTAATAATATTCTCAGGATTCTGTTTTTGATTTTGCTTCAAAATCTCGTGGTAAACAGAATGCAACCGCTGGATGGTTTGATCTTACCGTGGATATATATTTTCGGAATTTTGATGCTGCCCTTCGAGACACCGCGCTGGCTCACGCTTTTGATTAGTTTTTCGGTTGGATGGACGATGGACTTTTTCAGCGGCCCTCCCGGATTGCACACGAGCGCATGTCTATTGCTAGGATTTTTACAGCCACTGATCCAAAGATTATTTTCACCTCGTGAGGGATATGAAATCAACCAAAGACCTACGGTGCAAAGTATGGGATTACCTTGGTATCTCACGTATGCAGGCATTCTCACATTAATTCATCATACGTGGCTTTTTTTTATGGAAGTGCTACGTTTTACAGACTTCTTCTACCAACTCCTCCACATTGTCATGAGTGTTTTGGCCACGCTCTTCCTCATGACCATCGGACAATACCTTATTTATACTTCAAAAAATAGCGACCAGTGAATCTTGACGGCAGAAGAATAACCATTATTCTTATTGTAGGTGTCATAGGTATCATCTATGCTATTCGTCTTTTGTTTTTGCAAGTCATCAATGATGAATGGAAGAATCAGGGTGAGGCGTTGACAGAAAAGGAGGTCATCGTCTATCCATCCCGAGGTCTGATATACGATCGAAAGGGTCGATTGCTGGTAACCAATCAAACCGTTTATGATTTGATGGTATTGCCGAAGGATGTAAAGCCATTTGATACGGCCGCTTTTTGTAAGCTTGTAAGTTTAAGTATTGAAGATCTTAGATCTGGATTAAAGAAAGCAGTCAGTTGGCCCAACGTCAAATACAAGCCCTCACCCATTATCAAACAAATCACTCCACCTGATTATGCACGCATTTCTGAGGAGCTTTATAAATACCCAGGTTTTTTCGGAACACCTCGTACGCTTCGTATTTATCCGCAAAGCATTGGTGCTCTTCTGCTTGGTGACGTAGCAGAAATTGATAAGAATGAATTGGAAAAAAAACCAGATTATAGACGCGGTGATTATATAGGAAAAAGTGGAATTGAAAAGGCCTACGAGAACGAGTTGCGCGGCACACGCGGGGTGAAGTATGTTTTTCGCGATAATCTAGGTATCGAAAGAAATGTAGCAGAAGGAAAACTCGACGTCGCTGCAGTGGAAGGTACAGACCTCATTGCCACGATCGATGCAGAATTGCAGCGATTTGGCGAAGAGTTGATGGTAAATAAAAGAGGATGCATTGTGGCCATAGAACCAAAGACAGGTGAAATACTTGCCTTGGTAAGTGCGCCTACATACGACCCCAATTTGCTTGTAGGACGATCAAGAGGAAAGAATTTTCGAGCGTTGAATTTCGACAAACAAAAACCCCTCTTCAACCGCGCCACACAAGCACAATACCGACCTGGTTCGATCTTCAAATTGGCGCAGTCAATGGCTGCTTTGCAACTTGGGATCATCACTCCTCAGACGCGCATCGTTTGTAATAGAGGCATCATTGGTTGTCACGGAAGTCACAGCAACGATGACCTTGAAATGGCCATTGTTCATTCTTGCAATCCATACTTTAGGGGTGTGATGCAGCGTGTGGTGGAAGCAGATCGCGATAAAACGAGCCGTTTTAAAGATGCACGTATAGGCTTGGATATTTGGCAAGGCTATATCAAGCGATTTGGATTTGGAAGTAATTTGGGAACAGACATTCCGAATGTGAAGACTGGCCTAGTGCCCGGCGTAGCGTATTATGACAAGTGGTATGGTGAATTGCAATGGGCGTTTTCTACAATTTACTCATTGAGTATTGGCGAAGGCGAAATGTTGGTGACGCCGCTGCAAATGGCGAATATGGCTTGTTTGCTAGCGAATAGAGGTTATTTCGTGTCACCCCATACCGTGAAGCAAATTGGAGTGGGTGGAAAACCACGAGATGAATATCTCGTTCGTTATGATACAGGTGTTGATACAGCGCATTTTACAACGATCATTAATGCTATGGAAAAGGTGGTGGGGCCGGGCGGTACAGCAGGTCGTGCTAAATTGAAGGATATAGTGATTTGTGGTAAAACAGGTACCGTGCAGAATGAGCCAAAAGAAGACCACGCGGTCTTTGTCTGCTTTGCACCGAAAGATGATCCGAAAATTGCAATGGCCGTTTACGTTGAAAACGCTGGATTCGGTGGTACTTGGGCCGCACCTATTGCAAGTATGATGATCGAAAAATATTTGAACGATACGGTTTCGAATGTTTCTGAGAAGAAAAGAATTCTTGAAGCTAATTTCCTTGATCGATGAGTAACAACCAAGCCATACAAGTAGGAAGAATTGACTGGGTTATCGTTGGCCTTTACTTGTTTTTTGTATTCTTTGGTTGGATGAATATATACAGCGCTGCCTATGACCCCATGCAGCCCAACTTATTTGATTTTGACAAGGAATACGGCCGCCAATCGCTTTGGATATTGATATCATTTACATTGGCGGTGCTTACTTTACTCGTTGAGGGCGACTTCTTCAATAAGTTTGCTATCTTCATTTATTCCTTCTTTATTAATCTTCTTTTGCTCGTCTTAGTTATTGGTAAGGAGGTCAACGGTGCAAAAGCTTGGTTTGGAGTAGGCTCCTTTGGTATTCAACCGTCGGAGTTTTCGAAGATTGGTGTAGGGCTCCTCTTGGCAAAATATATTTCTTCGACTGGGGCAAAATTTAAAAATTGGAAAACAAGATTAATAGCCGCGGCTATCGTAGGTTTTCCTGCATGTTTGATCCTGCTTCAACCAGACGTCGGCTCCGTCTTAACATTCACTGCTTTCATTTTTGTAATGTATCGCGAAGGCTTGTCGGGCAACGTTTTGATCATAGGTTTGGGTGCAATAGTATTTGGTGTATTGAGTATTATTAGCGGTGCTACTTCTGTTGATTTTCCTATTGCAGGCGAACAAAGCGGTGTGTGGGTGCTCATTATTATCGTAGCACTTATCTCGATTTTGAGCTGGATCGTGGTGAAAAATTTCATTGTGCCACGAAATCGCAAAACCCTCTATTGGATCATTGCCATCAGCAGCGTGGCGAGCATTGCTTTTAGCCTATCGGTAAGTTATATTGTAGAAAAAGTACTGGAACCACACCACAGAGAACGTATCTACGTCATGTTGTCGATGCCTGTAGAGAGGGAAGGGGCCGATTACAACTCTCAAATGGCTAAGATCACCGTAGGTTCTGGAGGTTTTATCGGCAAGGGGTTTTTGGAAGGACCAATGACACAAAATAATTATGTACCCGAACAATGGACGGACTTCATTTTCTCGGCGGTGGCGGAAGAATGGGGTTTTGTAGGAAGCTTGCTAGTTATCGGTTTGTTTGTTTATCTCATCATCCGGATCATCAACATGGCTGAGCGACAACGATCCCAGTTTAGCAGGGTTTATGGGTATTGTGTGGCCAGTATTTTCTTTTTGCACTTGCTCATCAATGTGGGTATGGTGATCGGTTTAGCGCCGATTATCGGTATTCCACTTCCATTTTTTAGTTTCGGTGGCTCATCATTGATGGGTTTTACACTGCTCCTGTTCATTTTTCTTCGCCTTGATTCAGAAAGGCTCAGTATTTTCAGGTAATTTTAGAACCTTATATTTGCAAGGTTGAGCAATATTTACAGACATATCGGCAGATACTCATTGATGCTCGTCAATGTCTTTACACGCCCAGAAAAAAGGAGCGTTTATAGAAAATTGATTGTAGATGAAATTGATAAAATCGGAATACAATCATTGGGTATCGTCGCATTGCTTTCGCTCTTCATGGGAGCAGTAGTGACGCTACAAACAGCCGCCAATATCGATAGTGGTTGGATTCCAAAATGGACCATCGGTTTCACTACACGTCAAACAATGATCCTGGAATTTTCTTCTACCATTGTTTGTCTTATTCTCAGTGGTAAAGTAGGAAGTAATATCGCTTCTGAGATAGGCACCATGCGTATTTCCGAGCAAATCGATGCCATGGATATCATGGGTGTCAATTCATCGAGTTATTTGATTCTTCCAAAAATAATTGCAGCAATGGTGATTTTTCCATTTATGGTAATTATGGCGATGGCTTGTGGCATTGCGGCTGGTGCGATGATTGGAAGTTCCACTGGTGTCATTTCTCTTACAGATTATAATTACGGACTCACATATTATTTCGAACCTTTTCAGGTTTCTTACACGCTTATTAAATCTGTCGTCTTCGCATTTATTATCACCACCGTAAGTTCATACCACGGTTATTATACCAAAGGTGGCGCATTGCAAGTGGGTCAGAGTTCTACCAAGGCAGTGGTGTATAGCATCGTATTAATCATGATTGCAAATTATATCCTCACTCAACTCTTGTTACTATGATAGAAGTGAAAGACATATCGAAGAGTTTTGATGGCAATCATGTGCTTAAGAATATCACGGTAGAATTTCTTCCTGGAAAGGTAAATTTCATCATCGGCCGCAGCGGTAGCGGGAAATCGGTACTCACCAAGTGCATAGTAGGCTTGATGGAAGTAGATAAAGGCGAGATCGTTTTCGATGGAAGAAGTTTTACCAAAATGGATCGTTGGGACCGCCGATCGGTGCGCCAAGAAATGGGAATGCTCTTTCAAGGAAGCGCTTTATTCGATTCGATGACAGTCGAAGAAAACATCATGTTCCCATTGAAAATGTTCAGTAAAATGAGCGCAGGAGAAATGAAGGATCGAGTGAATTTTTGCCTAGAACGCGTAAAGCTTCAAGGGAAAAATCACCTTTACCCAAGTGAAATTTCTGGTGGTATGCAAAAGAGAACGGGCATTGCGCGCGCTATTGCGATGAATCCGAAATATCTGTTTTGCGATGAACCCAACTCAGGCCTCGACCCGCAAACAGCGATCGTAATCGATAATCTAATCAAAGAAATTACTTATGAGTTCAATACCACTACAGTCGTAGTATCTCATGATATGAACTCGGTCATTGAGATTGGCGATTACATCAACTTTATCTATCAAGGCGAATTGTGGTGGAAAGGGGATAAAAAAGAGATTTTGAAAACCCAGAATGAAGAGTTAAACAACTTCGTTTTTCCGTCAGAATTCATGAAAGAAATCAAAGAAGTGCTCCGAGACGGGCGCGGATGATGGATTTTTAATCAATTAGTCTTTAACAAAAACTTTTGCCAAAGGGTCGAAAAGATAGACGTATTTGGTGGCAAGTTCAGTGCATTGATAACGCTTGCGCAATTGTTCTCCCTTTTTAAATACCTTTTTGTCTCTGCCGTAGATAAAGATGCTTCCAGTTGGAAGATCATCCAAAATCCTTGTGTATGGCCCCATGCGGTCATACTTCGTCAAGGCTTTAAAGAGATGAAAGTCGCTGTGGGTCGTTGCCCCAGGATCCATCATATAGCGTTTGAGCGGCATTTCAATATCCTCAGGGAAGATGCCTTTATTGAAAAAAGGACGCATCACTAATTTGAATGAGTCTTTCCATTCCTGGCCGTGTGGCTGAATGCGCTGTCCATATTCTAGATGCGCCACCAAGTGCGCCACTTCATGCACCATTGTAATCAGGAAAGCATAAGGGTTGAGATTCCCATTGACTGTGATTTCATGCCGCTGACCTTTAGGTGCCGGCTTGAAGTGACCGTGCTTGGTGCTACGTGGAGGCGTGATCACCAAATGATGTGGGTATTTTCGAAGTAGAGCGCAGGCCAGGTCAATCGAATTGGCGGGAATGAAGCGCTCTAGCGCTTTTTCAAGGTCTGTCGAGTTTTTCACCTGCCACCTCCCCAGTCATTTCTATTCGGTCTTCCCACTTGGGACAAGTATTGCAACGGTTTTTCTTATTGGCCTTGCAGGCAGCAAATACCGTCAGAATTATTAACATTAGAAAGAATCGTTTCATAGTGCGAAACTATTATATTTGTTATCCGTTTTATATAAAGGCAAGGAATTTGTTTTGCCACTATAAAACATGAAAGTATGAGAAAAATTTTACTCTTAATCACTGCCGCCCTATTATTTAACGTTCTGGGCTTTGCTCAGTCGGGAAACCCGATTGGCACAGCTTCTATTTCACCCAATCCGGTGGAATCAAAGGCAGTTTTGACCTTCGAAGAACCAGTGTTGGAGGATATTAATGTGGTTGTAAAAGACCTTACAGGCAAGGTACTTTACAATTTCAAGCCAGATACTCACGGAGAGGAATGCACCTCCGTTCGTATGGATATGTTAGAGAATTTAAGAAGAGGCATTTATATTGTTCAAGTAACAGGAACATCAGGAAAGATCAAGACATTGAAATTTCAAAAGACATAGATTCAAATCTATATTAATTAACCCAAACAAATCGTAGAAGAGTCCCCCTCCCAAAAGAGGGGGATTTTTTTTAGAAATATGTTTTCGTGGATAATATTCGGAATGACTCAAATTTCGCGAATCGGCTCACGCAAATGAGCAATTCGGCTCAAAAAACAGTTTTTTTGAGCCGATTCGAAGGAAAAAATGAGCCGATTGGCAGGCGCCAACCAATACGAAGGCCTTTTTTTTTCAATTTATCTAAAGCTAAAACTGCCAGCGCACCTGCACGGTCACGTCGCCACGGCGATTGCCGGTGATCTCATTATTGCCGCTGCTGATGGTCTGCCTGTCGAAGTATATCCATTGAGCGTAGCGAACCCACATATCCAATCCTCGGCGAATATCCCACTTCATCAGCGCGTACATGCGCTGGCCTCTTCCATTGTGTGAGGGAATACTGAAGGCATAAAGTACATCGCTTTCATAGGCCCAAATGGCAGCGTCAAATGTTGGGGTGTTGAAAATGGCGTATCGTGTATTGAAGCTGATTTTACTTCCAGTTTTTTTCCAAATCACATCTTGGTAGATCAGGAAGCCGGTCACTGTTGGAGAAAGGGCTTTTTCATAAATCTTCCATTCCAATCTTGAGCGCATTTGCACATTCGGATGTGGCTGATAAATGGCATTGAGTCTGAAATTTTGAATGCGCTCCGCCACAGGATAGTCGATGCGTGCATCTTCAGCACCCAAGTCTTCGCCTCGATTTCTAACCTGATAACGGAAATAAAAATCTTGCTTCTTGTCGGGTTTGTAGTTGAGCTGAACCAGATGATCGCTCGCTGTAGTGGGGGTACTCAATTGAAAGCGCAACCACTTGTATCGAATCTGATCGCTATATGCCGCGAGTGTCCAGCCTTTGGCGATGTTTGCTTCCACACCAAGATACATTCCTCTTTCATTTTGAGGAGTGAAGTTTTCTGCAAAGACATTAAAGTATTGCACTTGATAGTCTTTTTCAAACCAGCGATGCACTCCCGAAACGCTGATACGTGGATGCAGCGCGGCAATGAACCCATTGAGCGCTGCCATGCCGCCGTTTGCACTGCGTGAGAATTCACCAAAGACATTGAAGTTGCGATATACCTTTTGATAATCGATACCGATATTGGTATTCTCTCTTCCGCTAAATCGATAGATTTGATAGAGCTGTGCTCTCGGAATTACCTCTGCCGAATATTCGATGTGCGCTGCGGTCATAGAGGCGGAGAAAGTACGTGTGGCATATTTTAAATTACCCACAGCAACATCTTCTTGCACTGTTCCTTTATTAGCAAGTTCACTTTCTGTTCGATGCAAGCCTGCAATTAATAAACTGCTCACCACAATGCCATCATCTACAATTGTCGAATCACTTTGCTCCTGCACGTTTCCGTCAATATTTTTTCTGGAATACAATGCCGTGAGTTCCCATTTTCTCCATGCCAAAGTGGTACCTGCTCCACGCAAGAAAAGCGACTCATTGACGGACGAATAGGGTCGAAGGCCACTTGCATTCTTTTTTATATTCATCACGAATGGGGATTTTCCAAATCCAAGCCCATTCCAGAAGGTGAGCCCTTGCCCAAACTGTGCTTGAAAATCACCAAGAGCAAGTGCTTTGATCGCATTGTTATTTCTAATAAAAATATGACCACTCGCGAAGTCGGGTCCATGGCGCAGCGACTCTCCGGCATCTTTTTCTAATGTGAAACCGGCGATTAGATTCTTTCGATACTGAAATCTAAAACGCGTAAACATATAATCCGGACTACCTACATAATTCGCGGGCTCGCCTTCGGCAGGATCGGGAATAAAACCAGCTTGTTCTTGCAAGGTGCGACGATAACGCAAGAATAAATCTCCCGTGCCTTCCTTAAACATATTACGCCATGTAAAATCGGAGAGCATACCCTGCGGCGCAACGGTTACAAAGGGTTGAATCAACCGAATGGTGTTGAGGTCGAAAAATTTGATGGATTGAAGTTCGTAGATGCTCTTCAAAGCCCCAAAACGAGCAATGTGATTTTGAAGGGCATTTATTTGAAGTTCGTTGAGAAGGTACAATTCTCTCAAGTCTTCTGAATTGGCGCTATTGAGGTTAATGGGTTGTTCGAAATAAAAACTCAGGTCTTCAAATAGATTGGTGTAATCTATTTCTACCGTTTCGTCGACACTAGCAGCGATGATTTCAATGCGTTGTTCGATGATATTTTGCTTGTTGAAATCAGATTCTTTCTGACCGAATGAACGTTCAGTCGGTATTGTCAAACCTGCCAAAATCAAGCATATTGCGATGATATGATTTTTGAGAGTAATCAAAATCCAGCGCCTGAATAAGTAAGTGAAAGCTGCGGTGAAAAGCCTAGAATGCTATTGTAAGATGCGGCAATATCCGCACGCAAGAACTTGTTTTTCCAACCAAATCCAAAACTTGTTGCAGTTGGATTGGCTCCTCCAGCAGCTCGCACGACAATACTTTCAGCAATGTCATACTCGATACCGCCCACGATATTGATTCTTTGATCAGTGACCTGACGAGCCTGGCAAATGAGTTTTACTTTTTCAGAAAAAATATAATGAGCACCGAGCGTCAATACCGAGGGCATGCGCTCGTCATTGAATTCAGAAAGGCGTGCTCTATTAATATTTTCAATGTGGCCTGCTAGGTGAAGATTTTTATTGAGCTTGTAAAGAAAACCACCTTCGGCACTAAAACTTCTGCTAATCCCATATCCTTCTGCGATGCGCAAGCTGTGATAATTCATTTGTAAACCAACAGAAAATGTCTCAGAAAGGGGCATCGCATAAGCTAGACCTACACGGCTTTGATTGAACGCTGAGTATCCAAAACTTTGATATGAAAATGCGAAAGTACTGTTACGAACTTTCGTGGCAGCAAACACACCACGATCACCAAGTTCTTTGATAAGGAAACGATTTTGGAAAAACGCACCTGCTGTAAATCCTTTGATATTGGCAAGGCCGGCTTGATTGTGAAAAGCTCCCCAGGAGTCTTCAAGCGTGACTACTGCTCCACCCAATGCAGCCGCGCGACCACCTTCCACTGAGGATTGGGCTCGCAACATACCGCCAATGAGTAGACAAAGAATGGATATGAGATATCTGGTCAAGGTTTTTTAATTGGTGCGGCAAATTACTTAAAAATTAATCAAATAAGGAAGTTACTGATGGGGTCAAATATTTGTTAGGAAAAGGTTAGTTATCTCGAGAATAAAACTATCTTTGATATTGTCTTTCAATATAGTAAGACAATCTAAACCTTAGCCAAATGAAATATCACTCCTCACTATTGGGGATAGTGTGTGCGCTTTTGTGCAGCATTGTGCTCCCTGCTTTTTCTCAATTTCAAAATACTTATTTGCACGGTTTTGATCATGATCACTACAGTGTGGCCTACCGTCATGATACTTTGGGGGGCGTCTACGCGGGCTCAATGAATGTTGGTGGAAACTGGCAAATTCATCTACAAGATATGGATATGAATGGGGTCATTCTCAATGAAAGATTGATAGGTGGGCCAAACGAGGACAGAGCATTGCATATTAACGCAGCAATAAATGGTAACGGATATGTAGTTTGCGGCCAGACGAAGGAATCAGGTTTTGATGTTGGATATGTAATCTTGGTCGATAATAATCTGAATGTCACCAATCAACGAAAACTGAATGTAGGAATTCCTAATACGCACTCAACGATTTTAAATGTAATTGCTACTACAGATAATCCATGCAATAATGACCCAATCAATGGCTATGTATTATGCGGTTTTGTTGCTTCAGGTTACGCAAGTAACAACTCCAAGCAGTCGTTTATAATGAAGCTAGATGCAAATCTGAATCTACTTTGGCAAAAGTTTTTCAATTCTCCACAAGGCTCAAACCCGAATGATTGGGACATGGCTTCTCATGTGGTTCAGGTATGTGCTGAGGGAGGGTATTTTGTCGGAGGTTCTGGTACTTCTTCAGATGGGGATCAAGCTGTATTAGCGGCATGTGTCACCTATAATGGTGTGTTGATGTGGAAAAAGCTTTATGAGAATGCTGGAGGAAGCGGAAATAGTTGCGTTGGTGCCGATGCGTCGCACGATGATGCAGGTTGGCGCGAATGCATTTATCAACTGGTCAATCACTCCAATAACAAAAATATGGGCTTCGTGAAAATGGATGATGGCACAGGTGCTTTCGATTTGTCAGAGTCCTATGAAATGACTGTTCCTGGCGGTGATTACTATGGGTATTCATTTGAGGCTTTGTGCGCCAGCACTACGCTTAATATAGCTGGATATGGCTTGAACCAAACAGAAACAACAGGCTCAACCACTTATTCAGGTACTTTCGCTCACGTATTTACTTTTGATATTCTCTCCAATATCATTTCCGGCGCGACAAAGTACCCTACACAATCCACAAACTACACACCGTCGTCTCTTATAATTGATACATATAGTACATCTTCACATCCCCGAATTTACTATCCGAAAATGATGGATAGAAGAGGAGTGCCTTTTAGTGGAGAGCTGTTTTTGGCTACTTACGAAAATGCTGGTTTACTAGATGAATTGCATTTGCTCAACACGAACGGATCACTACAGTCTACCTGTCATTACACACCGAATACAGTTATAACTTCACCATATGTTCCAATTGTGTCGCCAGTAGATACAATCATCCAAGCGATTAGTCTGAGTGCACTGTCTCTGCCCAATCAGAACATTAATGCCACTGTACAAAGTTGCATTCCACCATGTCCAGCCAATGCTAATTTTAACACTGTAGATTTGGGAAGTTGTTGTTTTAAATTTGAAGATACAACACCTGATGGAGCAAACAGTTGCAACAATTTCGTGATAACAGATTTGTCTAATAATATCATTTATTCGAACGTTGCAGATACCATTACGTTTTGCTTTAATGCGTTTCCTCCCGGTCAATATATCATTTGTCATCAAGATTGTTATTTTATACCCGGTGCTGTTGGCTGCGACAATGTTGTGTGTGACACCATTGATGTAGTATGCCAACCGTGCGTGCCTTCGCCAGCAGATTTTAGTTTTATTATTTCTGGCTGCAGTGTCACCTTCACGGATCTTACCCCAGAGGGTAATCCTGACGCTTGCGAAAAATGGGTTTTTGGTAATGCGGGTCAAGCCTTTACAACGGATGCAGCCTCATTTACATTCCCAGGCTCAGGCACCTATACCGTTTGTCACTACGACTGCTGCCGCGACCCATTTACCGGACAAACCTACATTACTCAGGTGTGTAAAACAATCACTATTAATTGTTTTCCGCCGTGCTGTGCTCCAACAGACTTCGTTGTCAGTGGTGCACTATGTTGCCGAACATTCACTCCCGTTCTGCCAGCAAATTGCAATGCCAATTTAATCTATCTATGGTCATTTGGAAATAATCAGACGAGTACGCAACAATCGCCAACAGTTTGCTACAATGGAAGTGGCTCATATTATGTGTGTTTGCGAACATATTGCAACGGGGCATTAATGAATGTGATATGTAAAAAGATTCGCGTGCGTTGCGCTATTATTATCAATCCAAACCCATGGGGTTGGAATCCTGTCATTTCTTCGAGGTCATCAGGACTGAGTGCTGTCTTCACAGATTCTTCTAATCCAGATCCCTCATTACAATTGGTTGCAAGAGAATGGGATTTTGGTGATGGTACTTTTTCTATAGAAACAAGTCCGGAACATTACTATCAGATGGGTGGTCAGTATGAGGTAATACTCCATGTGACTTATGAAAATCCTGCGACAGGCGAGGTGCTAACGAAATCTACCTCAGAAGTCATTTCAGTCAATTTTAGTCCTCCATGTAACTGTGCACCTTCATTCCCAGAAGCAATAACATCTGGAGAATTGGTGTGCAATTCTGAGAATAGTATTCAGCTTAAAATTAGAGATGATGGACACCTTGCTAATATGACTTATGAATGGTATAGACTATCGTGTTGTTGTGAAAATTGTAATGATATCTTTACAGCAGACGCGTTGGGAGCACCCGTAGGAGTGGGACAAAATTTATGGATTCATCATGTGGTGAGTGACGAAGCTTATGTGTGTAAATGTACTTGCAATAGCACGGGGACTTACACATTTACCAATATTTTGTACGTAGAATATGATCATCATCCGTTGAGTATTCAATCAAGTGGACCGAATGTTTGTTCGGGTAGTGCTGCCAATTTAGTCGCTATCGATAGTAGCGCTATTTCCTACTCATGGTTCCCTTCTGCACAAATTACACCAAGCATTCAGCCTGTGGTAACTTCTTCCCAATTAATCGACGTGGTTACGGAAAGCGCTTCGGGCTGCCCTTCTTATGCAGAGGTACAACTTTTTGCTACAAATTGTCCGGCTAATGACGAGAGAATGAATGCTGTGCCAAGGATTACAAACTCATATCCATCATGTTCATCATTTACAGGAAACCTTATCAATGCTACTTCTTCGTTTAATGTATACTCGAATGCACCCGCAGGAGCAGGTCAAGATGTGTGGTATCAATTCACTGCAAATTCTGCGGCGGTTCGCGTCGTTGGTTCAAGCGCTGTGAATGATCTTGTTTTAGAACTGCAAGCCTCAAACGGAGATTTGGTGGATATCGCTAATAGCGGAGGGGTGGGGGTATCAGAGACGCTTGTGAGTCAAAGCCTACAGATTGGTCAAACATATTTCCTAGTTATTCGAAATTTTAACACTGCAGCCGCTGGTGCTTTCACATTTTGTATTCAGAGTTTTCAGGCCAGTGCACCGGACAACGGTTCATTCTTCAACTCACTTTGTGGAGCTTTCAAATGTGATTGGAATGGAGCAAATGTGTACAGTGTTACCTTTGATGATGGCATAAATCAATACACAGGAACAAATGGGGCGAATACGAACATTCCATTTGCTAATTTCGGGAATTTACATTACGGAGTAACGTACGATGTAGTGATCACAAGCACCTTCTTTATAAACGCAAGCAATGGCACGAACACTATTTCGGTGGTTTCTCCGCTATATCAAGTGACTATTGGAAATCATCTACCCGTTTCACTGCGTAGCACAGATCGCTGTCCAACCATACGTTCATTATCTTCTTTTATCAGCACTGATCGTTGGATCTGTGGAACAAGTTCTTGGAACTGGGAATTTCTTGAAGTAGATGAGAATAATATTCCTGTAGGAGTCGAATCTCCTTCAATTGTTCAAACCTCTAATTCGTTAAGATTTCTTCGAGTAAATCAAATTCCCGGAGCGGCTCCAGGAAAACGCTTCAGAGTTCGGATAAGGCCTACATTTAGCTACGGTCAGGGAAGTTTTGGATCAGAGCAATACCTATGTATTTCTGGAATGGTTGCAATGCATTCTGATAACTTCGAAAATGTTGTCCTAACAGAACGCATTCTTTTAACGGAAAACGATAATGCTACTATTTATCCCAATCCCACAAATGGAAGTTTCATAAATATGAATTTGACAGGATTCGATCAGTCCTCTATTGAGATCAAGGTTACGGATGGTATTGGAAGAAGAGTACATCAACGAACATTTGATCTCGAAGAGAATAAACAGGTTACACTCTTTTTTGAATCAAAACTATCCCAAGGGTTATATTTTATTGAATTGCAAAGTAAAGCAAAGAGTAAAGTGTGGAAGTTCATCGTCGAGTAGGAATTTTTAATAGAAAAGACTTATTAATCAAGGGAGCCATGTGCTCCCTTGTTCTATTTATATTTGCCGCCATGGATTCTGAGCCAATCGTATCATTCGACAATACCGAAATAGCTTTCAAGGGAAAGTCTAACGGTGATTTAAAAAAAGCTTATTATTTATTTAAACTCATTGGAAATCCAGGGCTGGTAAGGTTTGGAGATACGATGGTGGGTCTGGCACTTAGCCTCAGAATTCCCATCGGCTGGGCCATCAAAGGCAATATTTTCAAACAGTTTTGTGGAGGAGAAAATATCGAGGAGTGTGCTCGAGCCACCAAGATTCTCGACAAAGGAAATATCGGTACCATCCTCGATTATTCTGTAGAAGGAAAAGAATCAGAACAAGATTTCGAACGCACATGCGAGGAAACGTTGCAGACAATCAGAACGGCGAACAATAAT
>JBILSZ010000117.1:0-7638 GCA_044371755.1 Flavobacteriales bacterium
CATCAGTTACGTTGCTCATATCCACTTGGAATGTTACATCGTACGTAGCAGCTACTACACCACAATTGGTGCAAGAGTTCCAACATACAGGATCAAGCACGATGTCTTCTGAAATTGTAACAACACGATTTGTAAAATTTCCAGTAGTAATTGTGCATGGCAATCCAGGAGTAAGTTCTTCTTGAGGATTCCAGTTGTCCGCTGCGAATTTATATTCGTAAGTTCCAGGATTGAGGGAAATGGTCAACGACCAAATACCATCTCCATCTTCGTCAGACATTGGAGCACATCCACCACACCAGTTGTTGAACTGACCATTTACTTCAGGGGTAGTGAAAGGAACAGTTACGTCGTTCATGTTAACCTGGAAGGTAACATCATATGGGCCTTCCGTAAGAGCACAAGCAGTGCATGAACCCCAACACACTGCGTCTAACACTGCATCTGCAGAAACAACGAGTGATCGGTTGGTAAAGCTAAAGTTTGTAACTGTACATGCAGAACCAGCAACAAGCTGCTCTTGCCGGTTCCAGTTGTCAGCAGCGAATTTGTATTCATAGTTTCCTGCTTCCAGAGGAATGGTAAGTTCCCATATTCCGTCTGCATCAGCATCACTCATTGGCGCGCATCCTCCGCACCAATTGTTAAAAGTTCCATTTACTTCTGGCGTAGTGAAACTCTCAGTCACATTATTCATATCTACTCGGAAAGTGATATTGTATGTTTGACCTTGAGAAACGAACGCGAAGAGTAAAGCAATTAAAGGTAAAATTGTTTTCTTCATTGTAGTTTGTTTGGGTTATCAGTGACCAAGATAGTACTTATTGTATAAAACACAAAAAGTATTTGGTATAAAAGAAAAAGAGCGGGAATTGCTCCCCGCCCTTTTCTAGATCAAATACAGAATAACCCTTATTCTACGATCATTTTCTCTACTCTTCTTTCAGTACCATTGATGATTTCCATCGAGTACATTCCAGAAGAAAGCTTACGATCAAATACAACTGAGGTATTCAAACTTCCTTCTGATGAGAAGGTGTTTTGATATACAACTCGTCCAATATTATCCAAAATGCGCATGGTAGTCTGAGCATTTTGTAAATTGTTAAATCGCACATTGATGAACGCGCCATTGCTTGGATTTGGATAAACAACAGCAGTGGAGTTTGACTCAAATGAGCTGCGCTCGAATGAGGCCACATTCTCTACGCCATCAGCAAATGAAGCTGCCCCTGCAATGCAGAGATATTGTTCCGATCCAAACTCTCCTGCACTACCACCAAACACAGGGCGGATTCTTACTTTGTAGCGCTTGCCAGGTTCAATGCCAGGAATGAGAGAAGCCTTGAGGAATCTAGAGCTAGTAGCAGAGTTTAAAATCACAGGACCATCCAACGAAATTGGTTCGTTATTGATATCCACTTCTTCAAATTCCCAATCCCATGATGTAGCACCACATACCAAACGGTCAGTACTTAGGTATGCAAAGAATGGTCTTGTGCTTGGACAACGATCAGAACTTCTCAAAGAAACTGTAGCATGAGGCAAGATATTAATAGTGAATGGAGGTGAAACTACCACTGCTGTCTCAGGGTTAGCGCCTGTTCCATCGTTCTGAATAAATGTGCTAGTGATGACTACTTGATAAGAAGTGCCGTACTGAAGTCCACCAAAGCTAGAGAAAGGAATGTGTGTAGTACTTCCATTACTTGCAGTGAATTGATTTGCACCATCACTAAATGTTACAGAATAATTTTGAGCGCCATTCCAATCACACTTGAAGGCACCGCACAATGAACTAAATGTAGTTCCATTATCAGGTCCACTGGGAAGTAGGTTCTGAATACAAAGGTTGAATGAACCTGCTGCCAAAGTATTGAAGTTTCTTACCGCGACGAAGTAAACAGCACCTGGAGTCAAGTTGTTTGCAACAAGTACCTCGGTACCGCCAACGCCATTAGCATTTTCGATGCCAACCAAGGTGCCTGCTTGAGTTTGTAATTCGATTACAAGGTCATTGGTAGCACTTGTCGCTTGAATTCTTGATCCGTTGGTTTGTGCCGTGAAGCGGTACCAAACATCTTGGCCAGCACCTGATGGAGCTGAACTAAAACACTCGGGTGAAGAGGTAGCTCCGGCTAGTGATCCGCTTACGCTTCCGCATGCAGGGAATGCACCTGCTGTGCGCAGTGCTGAGTTAGCGCGGTTATCGTTTCCAGGTACTGCAGGGCAGCCCTCGTTAACAAGGCCATCACAGTCGTCATCAATAGAATTAGTGCAAACTTCTGTGGCGCCTGGATAAATTGCAGCATTCGCGTCATTACAGTCGGTGTTCAATGCAGCATATCCAGCACCAGGATTGGTACAGAATAATGTGCCAGCACCTGCACCAAAACCATCTCCATCATTATCCGCATAGAGTGTCAAGCTTCCTACGTTACATGAACCCCAACAAACTGCATCTAAAACGGTGTTACCTGTTACAGACAAAGAGCGGTTTACAAATGGGGCTCCGTTAATTGTGCAAGGATCGCCTTCTGTCAACGTCTCTTGAATCGCCCAACCATCAGCGGCAAACTTATACTCATAGTTGCCAGCAGGTAATGTAACAACCAATTCCCAAATGCCATCACCATTAGCATCTGACATAGGAGCACACCCACCACACCAATTGTTGAATGTTCCATTAACTTCAGGAGTTGTATAAGGTGCTGTCACGTTGTTCATATTCACACGGAATGTGATGTTGTAGTCTGGAATAACCGCGTTACAACCCACGCAAGCCCCATAACACACAGCATCCAATACCACATCAGTTGTTACATTGAGTGAACGATTCGTGAAACCAAAGTTTGTTACTGTACATGGTAAACTTGGATTAAGGTTTTCCTGGATACTAAATCCATCTGCTGTAAACTTATATTCATAAGCACCAGCTGGAAGAGCAATCACAAGTTCCCAAATACCATCTCCGTCTACATCAGACATTGGAGCGCAGGCTCCGCACCAGTTGTTAAAGCTACCATTGACTTCAGGTGTTGTAAATGGTACAGTTACGTTGTTCATGTCTACTCTGAAAGTAACATCAAAGGTTTCAGCAGGACACGCTGTGCAAGAACCCCAGCATACAGCGTCGAGCACCACATCACCCGTCAAGTTTAAAGAGCGGTTAGTGAAGCCATTGTTGGTCACCGTACAAGGATCGCCCTGAGTTAACGATTCTTGAATGCCCCAGCCGTCAGCAGCAAACTTATATTCATACGAGCCTTCATCAAGAGTAACTGTCAATTCCCAAATACCATCGCCATCCGCGTCAGTCATTGGAGCACAACCACCACACCAATTGTTAAATGTTCCATTAACTTCTGGGAGAGTAAATGATTGCGCTACATTGTTCATGTCTACTCTAAAGGTTACATCGTGTTGTGGCACCACCGTAGCGCACGATACACAAGAACCCCAACAAACAGCATCAAGCACTACATCGCCAGTAACATTCAAAGTGCGGTTTGTAAATGGACCAACTGTAATGGTGCAAGGAGATCCAGGGGTTAGAGTTTCTTGGATGTTCCATCCATCAGCAGAAAACTTGTATTCATAAGAACCTGCGGTGAGAGAAATCACAATTTCCCAAATACCATCGCCATCGCCATCAGACATAGGTGCGCAAGCTCCGCACCAGTTGTTGAATGAACCATTCAAATTGGGAAGCGTGAATGGCTGAGTGACATTATTCATGTCCACGCGGAATGTGACGTCGTAGTTTGGAACTACAACGTTGCAACCTACACAGGCTCCCCAACACACTGCATCAAGCACAACGTCGCCAGTCACAGTTAAGCTGCGATTTGTAAAACCTGAATTTGTTACCGTGCATGGTGCGCCTGGAGTTAGATTTTCTTGTATCACCCAGCTGTCAGCATTGAATTTATATTCATAGCTTCCTGCGTTCAAAGGAATGACAAGCTCCCAAATCCCATCGAGATCTGCATCACTCATGGGAGCGCATCCGCCACACCAAGAATTGAATGTGCCGCTAATTTGAGGAGAAGTAAATGTTTGTGTGACATTATTCATGTCAACCCGAAAGGTCACATTGAATTGCGACCAAGACGCATGGCCCAATAGAAGCAGCCACGCGGCAATAATAAAATGTTTCATCTGTGATTAATTTGGTTTGGTTAATTTGGTTAAAACACTTATTGTATTTTCTACAATAAGGTTACGAATATATACCTTTTTGTATTTTTTACAATAAGTGCAAAAAAAAATCCTGCCATTGGCAGGATTTTTAAATAAAATACGAGTAAATATTATCTTAAAATACAAAAACGACTTGCCGACTGTGCGCTATTGCCGTTTATCAAGAGCATATAATTACCATCTGGAATTTGACTGATATCAATTTGTTGTGTGTTTGAATTTAATTGGATAGCATTTATTACTTCTTTTCCATTCATGTCTATGATACGCGCAAAACCACTTCCCTTCATTCCAGAAATGTTGAGGATATTGCTCGCTGGATTTGGGAAAATGGATACCGCCATCTCATTTGAATCGTCTACAGAAATAATTCCACATGGTGCGCATTGACCCCAACAAACAGCAGGTAAGTCGCTCGGTCCAGAAACTTCAAGGAATCGATTGGTGAATGCATCAGATGTGATGGTACAAGGTGCACCCGGAGTGAGTGATTCTTGACCTGCCCATGCATCATAAGCAAATTTATATTCATGGTTTCCCGCTGGGAGGGCAATCGTCAATTCCCAAATGTCATCGCCGTCGGTATCGCTCATTGGCGCGCAGCCACCACACCAATTGTTGAAGGTACCATTTATTTCTGGAGTGGTGTAGTTTTCTGTCACATCGCTCATGTCTACTTTGAATGTGACATTGAATGGACCATTGTTGATACCACAATTATCACAACTTCCCCAACAAACTATTGGCAAAGTTGCATCTTGTGATACCTCATATACGCGGTTGGTGAATTGACCAGTGGTAAGTGTGCATGAAGAGCCATTTGGCAAAGTCTCTTGAATAGCCCAGTTGTCGGCCGCAAACTTATACTCGATCAGTCCAGCTGAAAGGGGAATGGTGATCGAATAGATGCCATCGCCATCTCCATCTGCTAGGGGAGCGCAAGCTCCACACCAATTATTAAACGTTCCATTGATTTCTGGAACACTGAATGTCTCGGTCATTTCATTCGTATTCAACTGAAAGGTGATGTTGTACGTCTGCGAATAACCAGTGATAATAGTAGTTAGGATGAGAATAGAGGTAAATATTTGTTTCATGTGCGATTTAATTTTTTACTAAAGTAATAACTTTTTGTACTTTTTACAATAAGTGAACTGAATGGATTTTAATTAGCTTTGTGAAAAATCATCTGTATGACCACAACATCTCGTGCTTTTAAGTCACGCATTCAACAGGAGGACTTGTACTCTATTCCTATCGATGAATTTTTTAAATCTGCCTTTTCTGTTGATTGTGTGATATTCGGTTACCATGAAAAACAACTCTCCGTGCTTCTTATAGAAAGAGGCACTGAACCCTTCGAAGGATTCTGGGCATTACCAGGAGATTTGGTCTATCCCTTTGAAGATTTGGACAGCGCCGCGTCACGTGTTTTAAATGACTTGACTTCTTTGTCTGATATTCCAATCAAGCAGGTGCACACCTTCGGCAAAGTGGACAGACATCCGTTGGGACGTGTAATCACCGTCGGCTACATGGCGGTGGTAGAGACGTATGATCTTAAACCTCAGGCCTCTTCTTGGGCAAGTCAAACGAAATGGCATAATGTAAAGCGAATACCCAAATTGGCATTCGATCATCGTGAAATTTTGAACCGCGCACTCTCAGAACTTCGAGGCCTGGTTTTGCACGAACCTCTTTGGAGTAAAGTGCTCCCTGAGAAATTTACTATGACACAATTACAAGAGTTTTATGAAACTCTTCTGAATAAAAAATTGGATAAAGGGAATTTTAGAAAGAAAGTGCAAGAGATGAAGTTTGTACAACGTCTCAACGAATCGCAGCAAAATGTAAAACATCGTCCTTCGGTGTTGTACAAGTTTAATGAAAAGAAATTCATTGAACAACGAGAAAAGGGATTCATGTTTCAACTTTAATATATAGAACGAATGAGAATAGCAATATGCTGTGTGCTCATGTTAGTGAGTACTGCAGCAATGGCTCAGCCGAAGAAGGTGACCTTGGAGAATGCAAATGGCGCTTGGCAAATGCTCGTAGACGGATCTCCCTTTTACGTGCGCGGCGCAGGCGGTCATGTGCAACAAAAGAAACTCGTAGAGATCGGTGGAAATACCATTCGCACGTGGGGTACCGATGACGCACGTGCTGTTCTCGATGAGGCGCAAAGCAACGGATTGATGGTGATGATGGGGCTTTGGGTTCAACACGAACGCCACGGCTTCGATTACGACGATCCCGTAAAGGTAAAGGCGCAACTCGATGCGTTCCGTAGCGCTGTGTTGGAATTAAAAGACCACCCCGCCCTCCTTCTTTGGGGTGTCGGCAACGAGGTAGATCTTTTTTATAAAAATATCAATGTATGGTACGCCGTGGAAGACATCGCTAAAATGATCAAAGAAGTTGACCCAAATCACCCTACATGCACTGTCACTGCCGGTTTCGACCCTCTTGAAGCTGCGCTGATTATAGAGCGTTGTCCGAGTATTGATATCTATGGCATCAATACTTATGGCGATATCGGAAATGTAGCTCAAGGTGTTCGCGATTGCGGTTGGAAAAAATCATACATGATCACAGAGTGGGGACCAAACGGTCACTGGGAAGTGGCAAAAACAGAATGGAAAGCACCCATCGAACAAGGAAGCTTTGAAAAAGCAGAAAGCTATGAAAACCGCTACAGACAGCACATTCAAGCTGACAACACTATGTGTATTGGATCGTTCGTATTTCTGTGGGGACAAAAACAAGAGACCACTTCAACATGGTATGGATTATTTTCTGAAAATGGAGAAAGCTCCGAAGCGGTAGATAGACTGCATAAAATTTGGAAAAACTCAGCCCCAAAAAACAGCGCCCCTATTGTGAAATCGACCACCATGAATGGAAAGTCGAAAAGCGAAAATGTAATCGTAGAAGCCGGCGACCGTTGCACTGCTCGAATCAACGCAACTGATCCAGATAGCGACAATATGAAAATTCGCGCATTCATCATTCCGGAGAGCACGGATATAAAAAGTGGTGGAGATGCAGAATCTGCCCCTGTTCCGGTGTCTGGTTTGAATGTTAAAATCAAAAATGGCGATGTTACATTTTTTGCTCCTACTGCTGTAGGAAGCTATCGTCTTTTTGTTTTTGCCTACGATAAAAAGGGCGGTTATGGCTATGAAAATATCCCTTTTAAAGTCAACGCGCCCTCCGATAATTCACGTACAAAAAGACCGGTTGCATTTAAGCATTATGAAATGACAGCCCAATAGCAGATACTTTTTGTGTTTTTTACAAAAAGTCGTATGTTTGGTTCACCCAACCAAACAAACCAATGAAAAGAAGGATAAGTATCCTTGCATTTCTGGTTGTATTTTTTTCTTTGGAAATATTAGCACAACAAGATTCGTCACGCTTTCGCGAACGATT
>JBILSZ010000038.1:0-24280 GCA_044371755.1 Flavobacteriales bacterium
TTCGCTGCACCAGCGGAGAAGGAACGTTTTGATGCATATCACCGCATTCAAATACCATTGGCATTTATCCTTTTCTTAATTGTTTCCGTAGGTCAATTCTTGAAATACAGAACGACTAAGTTTGGTGAATTCGCCAAGAAGATTGGATTGAGTTTATTGTTGGCTTTCGTAGCCACCATTATCTTAGGCTTTGTAGTGGAATTTGATAGTAATGCAGGTCCGCTTTATGCCTTGATGTTTGCGACATTTTGGGCATTGTTTGCCAACTTCGACTACGCCGTGCGCGTGTTGAGAGGCAGAGTAGACGTGATAGGTGCGAGTGTTGCCCACGTCGGTTTTGCGATGCTCATCATCGGAGCGGTGATCTCAACATCACAGAGTTTTTTCATTTCAGAAAATAAGATTGGAAATGTGACTGAATTGAGCAAGGATTTTTCTAATTCTGAAGACATGCTCATTTACAAAGGAGATACCATGGTGATGGGCGAGTATTTTGTTCATTTTAAGGATAAGTATCGCAGCGGTAATCGATTGTATTGCACGATTGACTATTTGAAAAAAGAGCCGATCAATTATAATGAAGGAGAATATGTGGTGGTGCAGGGCAGTCTTTTCCGTTCGTTGAAAACGCATACAGCATCAGAGAGTTTCTTGCGCGATTGGGCACAAGATTCCTTGTGGAAAGAAGTGACGCCAGCGGAATATGATATGGATGAAGCACCAGAGTGGAAGCCCGGCAAACCTGGAGAGAAATTATTCACCCTTGAGCCGACTTTATTATTTGCAAAAGATCAGACAAGTCGTGAACCGAGTATCCGCCATTCATTAGGAAAAGACTTGTACACTTATATCAAATACACCGATACAGAGATGAAGACCGACTCGAGCGGTTATCTTGAGCCAAAGTCGGGTGTGATTCCCTTTGGGCAGCCAGTGCGTTTGAGTGAAACGGTGACAATCAGTCTTGACACCTTGCGTCGTGTAGATTCATTGCCATCTAATCTTCCACAGAACGTAGTATTAAAGAGCGGCACTGCAATTCTTACAGACGGGCAGAGCACAGAGCGTATGGTCTTGGCCACCGTAGCCACGTTGGACGGCACTCCCCTAGTTTTTCCCGTAGAGTCTGAGAAATTCAAAATGTTATTATCTTTGAAAGAGACAGAGCAGGGTGTGGAATTGACCATGCAACAGCACAGCAGTGGAGTGAAGGACATGTTGATTTTATCTGCGGAAATTTTCCCTCAAATCAACATTCTTTGGTTGGGTTGTTTGGTGATGGTCATAGGCACCACCATGGCGATACGTCACAGAATAAGATTAGCAAAAGGTAAACAGAAGCAGCATGCAGATAATTAAAAAGGTATTAGCCGTATTGGTCGGTCTTGTTGTAGGAAGCCTATTCATTGGGTTGGTGGAAAAAGTGAATAGCACTATGTTTCCACTGCCAGAAGGGTTGGATGCAACGAATATGGAAGCTTTTAAAGCATTTGTCGCAGGACTTCCTGACCAGGCGTTTATCTTGATTTTTATCGGTCATATCTGTGGTGCCCTCGTTGGAGGCCTTGTGGCATGGCTTTTTGTAAAAAACACAATAATTCCTTCGATGATTGTAGGTTCGCTCTTCACCGTGGCTGGCCTTTTCAATCTCTTCACCATTCATCATCCTTGGTGGATGTGGACAGAGTTGGCGCTCTACATGCCAGCAGCCTATTTGGGCACGCGACTATTGAAGAAGTAGGCTCAAACGGGGGAATGTTCCGCCTTTTATAGCGGCGTAGGCCTCACCCCAACCCCTCTCCAAGGGAGAGGGGCTATTTTCTTTCATTTGTCAATCAAGAAACTTCGATTTCGAATAGATGCATTAAAATTTCCTTACGAATAAGAAGTATTTTCACCAGTATTGTTCAGAAAATTTGCAGGTATCTTCATCGACGGTGAAGCCCCTCTCCTTTGGAGAGGGGTTGGGGTGAGGCTGAAACGAGGCGACTAGAAGGACTTGATCATGGCTATCAATACGGCAACAATCAACTAAACGGGTTAAGCCAATTACCTTTTTACGCGTGCGTTGAGAATAACGCCAGTTACTACGAGCAACATTCCCATTACACTGAGCCAAGCAATTTCTTCATCAAAAAAGAAGAAACCAATGATCAGGGCGAAGATGGCACCGAAATAATTCCAAGGTGTAATTTTACTTGCTACATCGCTGTGTAAGGCCAGCGTCATAAAGTACTGCGCCGCAAGCGCGAATATTCCCATCACGAGCATCCATAGCCATTCTAATCCATGAAGTGGCACGTAGTCATAGAAGCACCAAATGCCTGTGATAGGAATGGCTACCATTGGGTTGTAGAGCACAATCGTCATCGCGTGATCGGTTCCCTTGCTTTTGATAATGCTATTGTAGGCTAGACCAGCAAAGAAGGCGGACGTGATCCCTATGAGGAGCCATTCTATAGATACTCTTGTATCAAAACCTTTGATCATTGCTGCGCCGATGAAGGCGATAAGGAAAAACACCCATTGAACAGGGCGTACTTTCTGATCATTGAGTTGTGTAGCGATAAGAACTGTAAATACCGGAGACAAATATTGAATCGTACTGGCGCTGGCCAGCGGCATATTCATAACAGTAGAGAAGAACAGCAAGAGGGCGATAAGTCCCATCAAACCGCGCATGATGAGCCAAAATTTGTTGTGCCCCCAAAAACTTATCCCATGGGATTTGATGTAGATGGATGCGAAGACGAATGAGACGATGGATCGAAAAAGCACCAGTTCGTGCACGGGGATGTGCGGATGACTTTTAGCGATGGCATTGACAATGGCAAAACAAAAGACCGAACCTACCATTAGAAGAATTCCTTTGCTCTGAGCGCTCTTTGCTTTCATACCTGCGTCAAAGGTAGGGGAGGAAGGCTATAAAAAAGCAAAGCCCCGGCTACGTATGCCGCGGGCTCGCTGTTGTGTCTGAGTTTCTAGTCAGATTTTCGTATATTACGTATATAGCTGTCCGTATTTTCCGAAGCAAACCTAGGGGATGAAACAGGAAAAAAATAGAGAGTTTTCCGCAAGCGAACCACGTAGAAATACGGGTATGTTTTTCCAGAAAATGGAAATACTTTTGACTTATAGTAAAACCTTTATTTATGGATCCGATGTTCGACAGTTTGAACCCTGCCTCCCCTTGCAACGATCCCGACGCATTGATGGACGCCTTTTTAGAACACGTAATTTCGCGTGATGCTTATTTGAAAGCTGTGAAGAGATACTTCAATAACCAAATTCCCAATCCCGTGAGTTTGTCGTTTGATCAGCTTGGCATAGGAGAAGAAACCCCGTGTGAGACGAAGTGTTTGGCCTTTCAGTTTGGAGATCACCCCGATAATGAGGATTTAATAGTACAAGTCATACCGCTGAGGATTAAAGACCGTTACAGCATTCAACTCATGCAGGCATTAAGAAAGCTCTTTTTAGTAGATACAGTTTGTTTTAGTAAAGGAACAAACGAAGAAGGAGAAGTCGCGGTCTATATCAGTGGAAAAAGAAATGAGACGACTATTGTTTGGGCGAATTTTACGAATAGATATCCTTAAGTGAATTTTCTCTTAGTTTTGGTGCATGGAGATAATTCTTACATTAACCTCTAAAATTTCGGCATTCGCACCAGTCTTGATTGCATTGTTATTAATAAAAAAATGGAAAAATGTAATGTGGTGGTATATTCTGTCCGGAGCACTTGCTGAAATTTCTTCTCATATATTGAAAGACTATCTGCACATGAGAATGGACATAGCTGCAAATTTGTATTTATGTTCAGAGTTATTGTGCTATTTTTTTTTCTTTTACAAAATACTAATTTCTAAATGGTGGGTTTTGTTTGGTTTTTTATCCGTTTCCTTGTTGTCTTTGTTTGTGTTCCAAAGTTGGGATGTCTTCCTAACTGATCAAAACATGTTTGCTGTAGGAATGAACTGCTTGCTATTTGTTATTTGTTCCATGTTAGTTTATAAAAAAATACTCGAGAATCCAGAGTATGATAATATTTTGAAAAATCCAGTTTTTTGGCTGAACACAGGCATTTTTATTTATGCATCTTGTGGTTGCATCTTTTTTATTTTTTTGGATAAAGTTCGCTCGGAGGATATTGTTTTTCTTATTCAGCTGTGGTTGACGTTTTATTGTGTTATCAATCTTATTCGTTATATATTCATAGGCATCGGATTAAATCGATTGGGACGAAATGAGCGCATCTAGTTTGGTGGTGGTAGGAATATTGGCGATGACCATAATGGCGATGGGTGTGGTATTGTTTGTACTCATGTACCAAAAACGCGTGGGTCAGCATAAAGAGGAGATGTTGGAGTTTGAGCGCAGAAGGCAAATAGAATTGCTCAAAGCCTCGATCGCCTCAGAAGAAGAAGAGCGCTCGCGAATAGCCAGCGAACTGCATGACGATGTGGGTGCAACACTCGCCATTTCAAAAATTTATTTATCCAAATTGCGAGAGACTGTTTCGGATAATGCGCATTTAAATAGTGGTATTGAATTATTGGAGGACAGCCTCAGTAAGGTTAGAGATATTTCGCAAAAAATACAACCGTCGAATCTCTTTGCAGCAGGCCTCGCAGCGGCTTTGCGATCTACTGCTGATAAATTGCGCAATTCGGGCGAAATGAAAGTAACTTTCACAGGTCCTGAATTGGGGGAACGAGAAGATATGAATGTGGAATTGCACTTGTTTCGAGTGTTTCAGGAGTTGGTGACCAATATGGTAAAATACGCAAAGGCAAGTGAAGTTTGGATTAATTTTTCGCAAGGTAAAACCATAGAGATTCGCTTGAAACATGATGGAGATGGCCTCTCCAAAGAGCTTTATAAAAAAAAGCTTGCTGAATTCCAAGGAAATGGATTGAAGAGTATCGAAAAACGATTGAAGATAATTCATGGAAAGCTATCTTTCGGCACAGAATCGGAGCACTCAGAAATAATCATATCAGTAGATAAATAGCCATGATACCAATAATCAAATATGCAATCGTCGATGACCACAAGCTTTTTAGAAGTGGTGTTAAAGCAGTTTTACTTGATGAACCCCAATTAGAATGTGCATTTGAGGCTGGTGATGGTCAAGAACTTTTGGATAAGCTGAAGACAGAAGCGGTAGATGTGATATTGTTAGATTATCAAATGCCACACTTAAATGGTTTGGATGCCTTGAAGACCATTCGTGATGCAAATTCAAAGGTGAAGGTGGTCATTTTGAGTATGCACCATGAAGAGCAGCGTATTTTAGAATTGATGAAAGCGGGTGCTAATGGATATCTTCTTAAAACAGCCGAGGCTAGGGAGATTCGCGATGCTATTGTCACAGTGGCCAATGCCGAATATTATTTTAATGATGTGGTGAGCGTAGCATTGTTGCGCAAAATCATAGAGCAAGAAAGCTCCAGTAGCAAACAACATAGTGAAATCAAACTCACCCCGCGCGAGAAGGAAGTGTTATTGTTGATTTGTAAAGAAATGACAGCGGCCGAGATCGCCGACGAATTAAAAATAAGTTCCCGCACAGTAGAAGGCCTTCGCAGTGGCTTGATGGAAAAAATTCAAGTAAAAAACGTTGCTGGTTTGGTGATGTATGCATTTAGGTCGGGGATGGTGAGGTAGTATGCTAGTAAGATAGTGGGGGAGGGAATTATGTAACTTTTTCTGAAGATCATGTAAGTATCTTTCCTAGTAGAGGTGTGACCTTTGCAATAATGGTTCTAATTGTATTTCATGTCCAAACGGACGGGCAATGGAGCTTGAGCATCACTTCTTGATAATTAATTATGGTAAAGGTCACAAAGCATGGAGTAATCTTGCACACCAGCGATCACTTCTTCGAAAGTGAAGGGGTCTTGAATCCTGGAGTAATCAAGGTAGATGGGAAGATTCACATGTTTTACAGAGCAGTAGCGGTAGACAATTATTCCACTATTGGTTACTGCGAATTGTCTTCGCCACTGAAAGTAGAACATCGCAATCCTAAGCCTCTTTTAATTCCTCAATTTGAGTATGAATTTCAAGGATTAGAAGATCCAAGAATTGTACGAATTGAGGGTACTTTCTACATGACATATACAGCCTATGACGGCGTGAATGCGCTTGGAGCATTGGCTACATCTGAGGATTTGGTGCATTGGAAAAAACACGGAATTGTAGTACCGCAGGTTACTTACGATGAATTCATGCACTTTACGAAGAACACTTTAAAGTCTAATCCTAAATATAATCGCTATAACCTCGAAGAGGATGTGCGGCTTCATTTCAAAAGGAAGGTTTTCATCTGGGATAAAAATCTCATTTTTTTTCCAAGAAAAATCAAAGGGAGTTTCTATTTCATTCACCGCATCAAACCAGATATTCAAATCGTGGTGGCGGTGGAGAAAATAGAGGATTTGACCGTTGAGTTTTGGCAGAATTATTTTTCGAAATTTGATAAGTATATTGTGCTTAAACCACGGTTTGATCATGAGGTAAGCTATATTGGCAGTGGCTGTCCTCCGATTGAGACGAAGGATGGTTGGCTCATTATTTATCATGGTGTGCATGATACGGTTGATGGATATGTGTATTCAGCTTGTGCTGCATTATTGGATTTGGAAACTCCTCAAAAAGAGATAGCACGTTTGCCATTACCACTTTTTTTTCCAGAAGAGATTTGGGAGTTGAAGGGCGAGGTGAATAATGTATGTTTTCCAACAGGGGCAGTTGTTGACGGTGATCGGCTATACATCTACTACGGCGCGGCCGATCAGCGCATCGCCGTGGCGTCGGTCAATATGCTAGAACTTTTGCAAGACCTAGAACAAAACAAAGTAAATCCATCTTAATGAATACTATTCTTCCGATTAAATCAGAGTTGATTAGATTCTACCCCGCATCAATTTTTCACACAATTGGTGTCTTGGATTGGGTGGAGGAAAAAAAAGTGGAAAAGCGTCTCCCTGAAATTCTTTTTGTTAGCTCATTTCCTCCTAGAGAATGCGGTATCGCCACCTATACCGATGATCTCATTCGTGCTTTGCAAAATCAGTTCGACGGCGCTTTTGAATGTACTATTTGTGCTCTAGAAACAAATTCCGAAAGTTTTCAATATCAAAAGTCACCAAAGTATGTGCTCAATACAGAGCGCGAAAAGGATTATTTAAAAACAGCTTTTTTGATCAACAGAGATCCTGACATTGATTTGGTAGTGGTACAACATGAATTTGGTTTTTATCACGAGCATGAGCGAGACTTTTATCAGTGGCTTGAAGCGATTGAAAAGCCTATCATGATCGTCTTTCATACCGTTCTGCCGAATCCGACTGTGGCGATGCGCAAGAAGGTGAATGTTATGTCATACTTGGTTTCCACGATTATGGTGATGACGCAAAGTGCGGCTGATATTCTGGTGAACGACTATGGTGTAAGTCGAGAACATATTGATATTATACCTCATGGCTCGCATTTAGTAGTTCCCATAGAAAAGACATCTTTAAAAAAGAAATATAACCTAAGAAATAAGAAAGTCTTAGCCACTTTTGGGCTTCTGAGCGCTGGCAAAGGAATCGAAACCACACTGCGGGCATTACCAGAGATTGCTCGGAGTTTTCCGGATGTGATGTTTTTAGTTTTAGGAAAAACGCATCCCACCATCATAAAACGCGAAGGAGAGAAATACCGCGAGCAACTAGAATCTTTGGTAAATGAGCTCAAGCTACAGGAGCACGTTGTATTTGTAAATGAGTATTTGCCATTGAATGAGCTTTTAGAATATTTACAGATATGCGATGTCTATTTGTTTACGACCGTTGATCCAATGCAGGCTGTGAGTGGTACTTTCTCTTATGCGGTGAGCGCTGGATGTCCTATCGTATCTACAAGGATTCCTCATGCGGTAGAAGTCTTGAATGATTCAAATGGAATATTTATTGACTTTAATTCTCACGAACAGCTGGCACAAGCGGTCATAGATTTATTGGGGGATACATATCGTTTAGAAGAGATGTCGGCAGCGAGTCTGCACCGTATGGCTTCCACTTCATGGCAGAATACCGCTATTAAACACGCTCTTCTTTTTCAAGATATCGCTTCAGCTTCCATTCAATTGAAGTATAAAATTCCTGAACTAAAATTGGATCATCTCGAAAGACTCACGGATGATTTCGGTATGTTTCAGTTTGCGACAATTGCTAGGCCGGATATTGATTCAGGATATACACTGGATGATAATTCACGAGCGCTTATTGCCACATGTCAACACTTTGCTTTAAAGCCAAATGCAAAAGATTTACGACTCATTGAGATTTATCTTCAATTCATTGATCATTGTTTGGTTTCAGATGGAGTATTTTTAAATTATGTTTCGCATTATCGAAAATTTTCTGGTCAAAATTATAATGAGAATATTGAAGACAGCACGGGACGAGCCATTTGGGCGCTCGGAGTGGTGTGTTCGATGAAAGGTGAATTGCCTTTGGCCTTGTCCGCTCTTGCTGAAGAATTGCTCAAGGAGGCGATGGCAGCGGCAATCAATATCAATTCAACACGCTCCATGGCTTTTATGCTCAAAGGGTTGTACTTCGAAAACAATCCGAGTCATCACCATTACATTCTATTATTTGCTAATAGATTGCTGAAAATGTATCAGCATGAAAAGGAACCAGGTTGGAATTGGTTTGAGGGATATTTGACCTACGGCAATGCGGTGCTACCAGAGGCGATGTTATGCGCGTACCTCAGAACAGGAATATCGGGATACTTGCAGACGGCATTGGAAAGTTTTGATTTTTTGATTTCAAAAATTTTTATCAATGGTCGTTTGAAAATCATCTCCAACAATGGTTGGCATCAAAGAGGAGAGATGACCTCTACGTTCTTTGGTGGCGAACAGCCCATCGACGTGGCGTATACCATCTTGGCTTTAGAAGCATTCTATATGTCCAGCGAAATAACGGTTTACAAGGAATTGTCAATGATCGCATTCGAATGGTTTTTGGGAAACAATCATTTGAATCAAATGGTCTACAATCCAGCTACAGGCGGTTGCCAAGATGGAGTAGAAGAATACAACGTCAACCTCAACCAGGGGGCTGAATCTACAGTGAGTTATTTATTAGCGCGACTATCTCTTCAGCGAATTATGAATCATACGATATAATTATCGTATTACTACTCCGCCTAATGGTGGAAGATTAATTTCTGCTGAATAGGGTTGGTTTTGCCAAGGCGTTTTTTCCACTGCTATATGTCCATTGGAAGCATTGGTGCCTCCGAACTCAATATTGTCGGTGTTTAATATTTCTTTCCAAGCTTTGCTTTGAGGCAATCCGATGCGGTAGTTATTACGTGGCACCGGTGTCATATTCATCGCGATGATCACACGCTCAGTTGGATCGTTGCCTTTGCGCATGAAGACAATTACACTATTAGCATGATCAGTATTGTCAATCCATTCAAATCCTGTTCCGTCAAAATTCTTTTCGTAAAGAGCTGGATTATTTTTATAAAGTCCATTGAGCGATTGAACCAAGCGCTGAATTCCCTTGTGTGGTGCGAATTCTAGAAGGTGCCAATCCAGACTTTGTTCGTGACTCCACTCAGCGGTTTGAGCAAACTCACATCCTTGGAATAACAGTTTCGTTCCGGGGTGGGTAAACATCCACAAATAAAGTAACCGCAGATTCGCAAAGCGCTGCCAATCGTCACCGGGCATTTTATAAATCAATGAATGTTTGCCATGAACGACTTCATCGTGCGAAAGGGGCAACATGAAATTTTCAGTGAATGCATACACCAAAGAAAATGTCAACTCATTCTGATGATATTGTCTATAATATGGATCGCGCTCGAAATAGCTCAAACTATCATTCATCCAACCCATCATCCATTTCATTCCAAAGCCAAGTCCCCCGAGGTAAGTAGGCCTTGAAACGCCTGTCCAACTTGTACTTTCTTCTGCAATAGTTTGAATGGCTGGAAAATGACTGTATACAGCTTCATTGAGTTCTTTTAAGAAACTTACATTTTCTAGATTTTCCCTTCCACCAAACTCATTGGGTAGCCATTCGCCTTCTTTACGAGAATAGTCGAGGTACAGCATGCTCGCCACGGCGTCCACGCGCAGTCCATCAGCGTGGTAGTAGTCCAGCCAAAACATCGCATTGGATATTAAGATTGAACGCACTTCATTTCTTCCTAAATTGAAAATATAACTTTTCCAATCTGGATGGAATCCCTTTCTTGGATCAGCATGCTCATACAAATGTGTTCCGTCAAACTCGTACAGACCATGCGCATCTCCGGGGAAGTGTGCAGGCACCCAATCGAGTATCACCCCAATACCCGCTTGGTGCAAAGCATCTACGAGGTACATAAAACCTTGAGGGTCGCCAAAACGAGAACTCGGTGCAAAATATCCTGTCAATTGATAGCCCCATGATCCGTCAAATGGGTGCTCCATTACTGGCATGAATTCCACGTGTGTGAATCCCATTTCCTTGACATAAGGGACTAAGTTCTTTGCAATGTCTGAATAGCTTATGAATAATTCTGGTGTCTCTGGTGAGCGCATCCATGAAGCCAAATGCACTTCATAAACGCTCATTGGAGCTTTCAAACTATTTTGATGCTCGCGATTGTTCATCCACACTCCATCCTTCCATTTGTATTCAAGATCCCAAGTGATACTTCCCGTTTTTGGACGCAATTCTGCATAACGTGCAAAGGGATCTGCTTTTTCTAACATGCGCCCATCATGAGCTTCGACACTATACTTATACAATTCTCCTTGAAGAATGCCAGGAATAAATCCTTCCCAAATACCGCTGCTATCCCAACGCGGATAGAGATGATGAGCATTTTTATCCCAGAAATTAAAATTGCCAATGACACTGACAGACTTGGCATTGGGAGCCCACACAGAAAAGTAGGTTCCTTTTTTTCGTTTCACAATTTGAGCGTGTGCGCCAAAATGGTTGTAAAGCTTGTAGTGCTTACCAGCCTTAAACAAATCAATATCGAAGTCTGTAAACAAACTGTGCGATATAACGTTTGGGTTGGAAACAGTTTTCTTTTCTGTGCTTGCTTTTTTTGCCATGAGGAATGTATTTATCCTTCGTATTTCTCTAATTCATTAATCACTTGCTCAATCCCTTTGAGCGGTATTTTCAGCCAATCAGGTCTTCCATTCAACTCATAGCCGATTTCATAAATCGCCTTTTCCAAGAGGTGAAGTAGGAACAAAAAGTTGATTTCAGCTTTACTCGCATAAAGCTGATTGTCTTTGCCTATTGTTTCATAATAAGTGAGCCAAAAGGTATCGCTGATGAGGTTGTACCAGCGATCTGCGGCCTTCTGCAAGCGACGTGCATCTGCGGTGGCTGTTTCTTGGCTGAAAAATAATTTGGCACTCACCGCGTAGTGAAATGAGCGTACGATGCCCGCTACATCTTTCATAGGCGAATGCTTTATCTTTCTGTCGGCAATGCTACTCTCAGGTTCGCCTTCAAAATCGATGATAATATAATCACGATTGTGATAAAGTATTTGTCCTAAATGATAATCCCCGTGAATGCGCGTTCGCAACGATTTGAGAGGTTTCGTTTTTATTTGATCAAAAAACTGTAGAACCAATTTTCGTTTGCGCTTGAGCTTATCGGCCATACGCAAGGCTTCTTCGTCGAGTTTGTGTTTATTTTGTTCCAACAAATGAAGCCTTCCTTCTAGGAGAGTCACCAAATGATGATGAAGCCATTCGCGGTACTCAGGACTGAATTTTTCTCTTTTAAAATCTTTTTGTTTTGTTTCTGTGAAAAGTGCCAAGTGCATTTCAGCGGTGCGTTTGGCAAGGAGTTCGACGTTTTCAAATACAAATTCTTGAACACTAAAACTACCTTTTACAAAAGAAGATAAGAAGTCATTCAGTTCGTCTCCCGTGCTTACCCAACTATCTTTTTGTGCATCCACTCTATTCATCATAAGGCCAAGGGTGACGGGCGCAATGCGCTTTCGCTCCCAAATCATACTACCAGCAAATGCAGGCACGTTTTGATACTGTCCTGTTTCGGTGAGAAACTTGAGCATTTCCACTTCCGGATTGGTATCCAAAAAGAGTTTGCGGTAAATCTTCATGAAGTATTTTTCATTGAAGATGATACTGCTATTGCTTTGGTCTACGCTTGGATTTCTTGAATTTTCGTAAAACTCACTTTGTTCAATTACTTGACCGCGGTCAAAATTGAATTCACCTAACGTGGATTTTATTTTTTGTCCTTTCAGAGTTGCTTCGAAAATAGCTTTTTGAAAACTGCTATCATAACAAGCGTCCACAAGGTATTGCATTCCCTCGCTATAGTGCATTTCTGCATATACAGGGCCATTCACTTCATTACTTAAAGCAAGCGGAATCATGTAGTACTCTGATTCATGATCGCTATAAACTGTTTCTACAATAAAAAAATAATAGCGAATGCCATTTGCCTCAAAAGGAAGACAATGATCAGTATTAACACGTTCTATTTGATATGCTTTTCCACCAAACCAACGCGCCATTTTCATGACATCCGGAAGGCTTGTCAACAGGGCGTTTTGAGCTTCGTAATCAGATGCAAAGTTTTGCCAGCTTTCCGATGGGTGGATTTGAAGCGTTCTCATGTTACACGTATTAATCTTCTATTCTGAATAAATGAAATGGCAATTTGTAAGGATCTAAATCCACAAAGTTTCTGCTTCCATTCCAAGTGTATTTTTCGCCAGTCAATAAATCATGCACCACATAAGCTTGTCCTTCGTGTTTTCCTATAAGCGAGAGTGGTATGTGAATCTGTGTGCTTTGGCGATTATACGCATCGAGATTTGCAACGCAAATAATCCTATTGTCTCCATACACCTTGACCCAGGCCATTATCTGGTCATGCTCGGTATGAATCGAAGTATAGTTGTTGGTAAATTGCATTGCTGCGTTTTCATTTCTGTATTTATTCACCAGTGCGATGACGTGCATCAACTTATTGCGGTGATTCCAATCCCAATGTCTGACCTCATATTTTTCACTATCCAAATATTCTTCTTTTCCTGGTAAAGCAGCATTCACCATCAATTCATACGATGGTCCGAAAATTCCGTAGTTGGAAGAAAGTGTGGCCGCTAGAAAATAGCGAAGAATAAACTGGGGCTCATGCCCACTTTGAGTGATATATGGATTGATGTCGTGAGTATTCGGCCAAAAATTCGGACGGAAATATTCCTTCATCGGTGTGGCTGTCAAATCGTGCATGTATTGCATTAATTCTGCTTTAGAATTACGCCAAGTAAAGTAAGTATAACTCTGATGAAATCCTTTTTTAGCAAGGTTTTCCATAATGCGCGGACGCGTGAACGCCTCACTTAGGAAAATGACCTCAGGATATTTTTTCTCAATTTCTTGCATGCACCATCGCCAAAAGATAAAGCTTTTGGTATGTGGATTATCGACGCGGAAAATTTTGACACCTTGCTCAATCCAATATTCAAGAACACTCTTGAGCTCGGCCCACATATTTTTCCAATCTTCATTTTCATAGTCAAGTGGAAGAACATCCTGATATTTCTTCGGAGGATTTTCTGCATATTGTACCGTACCATCTGGACGCCACTTGAACCATTGCGGATGCTCTTTCACATAAGGGTGATCAGGACTACATTGAATTGCAAAGTCCATGGCAATCTCCAAATCCAACTCCGTCATTTTCTTAATCAATCGCTTTAAATCTGAAAGGGTTCCGAGTTCTGGAAGAATGGCTTTATGTCCGCCAAGTTCGCTGCCCGTCGCATATGGACAGCCAGGTTCTTCGGGCTTTGTATCTAAGGTGTTATTTTTTCCTTTTCTAAATTGATATCCGATTGGATGAATAGGAGGGAAGTACACAATGTCAAATCCCATTTCTTTGATTCGCGGTAACAATGCTTCGCAATCTTTAAAGGTGCCGTGTTCTTTTCCGGCGGGAGCAGCACTCCTTGGGAAGAATGAATACCACGCGCTGAATCCAGCTCTTTTGCGATGCGCTACTACTTCAAGGATTTGGTCAAAGGAAGTAGGGAAAATTTCAAGAGGATAATGATGGAGAATTTCTTCGATTTCATGGCTGGCGGCTTTTTGAAAGCGATCTTCTCCCGTCAAAGAACCCAACGCTTTTTTGACGATAGCCTTTGCTTTGCCTTGCTTTCGTGCGATTTCGAATAAGAAGTTTTCGAGTATTTGTACTTGTACTTCTAGCTCTTTGGCATCTTGTTCTGTAAGTCTTTTTTTGTAAGAATGCATCCAAGATATCGGATGATCTATGAATCCGCGCACTGAGAATTCATAATATCCCATATCTTCTAATTGAAAAAAACCTTCGAAACGATCGTTTCCAATCGGTTTCATTACCGTTTCATTCCATTTGCGGCCGCCTTTTTTGCGATACATCAATATGGCTCTCACGTCGTCATGGCCATCTGTGAATACATCTGCTTGCACGGGTACCCATTCACCTTCGATGCGTTTTGCGGGGTACAAACCATTTTCAACAACCGGTGTTACATTTTCAATAATCACACGGCTGCGGCCTAACTTATCAAATGGTTTTTGAATAGAAACGGTTTCCTTTTTTTTCATGACTATCTGAGAATAATTTCATGGAAGCTTTTATCCACATTAAATTTCATTTTGCCAATCGCTTGATTGCGCTTGCCGATATTGTGATGCTTGCCATCGACTGTAAATTCCTTTGGAGTGTATGGCAAGCCAGTAATGACAATTTTATATTTTTCAATAGTGTCATCATAATTTCCAATGGTATGTTGGCGAATACTAAAGGATGATTTGGTGCCTTTCACCTCAAAGCGGACGATGCGATAATTACTGTTTTTATAACCCATATTATCGCCATCATCGAGGTATAGGAAACTTTCTTCTTTTCCTTCTTTATAAAAAACGTGTAGTGTTACTTCTTTTACTTTTTTCTCGCCCACATACTGCATTTGAGGCCACGCAGGAATTATAGCGCCTTCGCGAATGAAAAGTGGAATGTGTTGTATTGGAGCTGCCACGGTCACTTCTTGCGAACCCTTGTGATATTGGTCATTCCAGTTGTAGTACCATCCACCTTTTGGAAGATATACACGTTTTGTTTTTTCTCCAGGTGCCGACACTGGCGCGAGCAATAGGTGATCACCTATCATGAATTCTTCATTGCGCATATAAGTGTCTTTGTTCTCTTGATCTACAAATACCAACGGTCGCAACATGGGTGTGCCGTAGCGGTAATTTTGCCAAAAGGTAGTGTAGAGATAGGGAAGGAGGCGGTAGCGCATTTGGATGAATCGCTTGCAGATGGCTTCGTAGTAAGGACCAAAGCTCCAAGGCTCTTGATCAAATCCTGTTTCATTGCTCGCACTGTGCGTGCGCATGAACGGATGGAAGGCAGCCATTTGTATCCAACGAGTGAAGAGTTCACCGTCTGGCTCACCAATAAAACCTCCGATATCACTTCCCGCGAATGAAATCCCGCTGATAGCAAGACGTTGACATTGTTGTGAAGCGACCCAAAGATGTTCCCAAGTCGCAGTGTTGTCACCTGTCCACACACTGCTCCATTTCTGAATTCCAGAATAGGCGCTGCGTGTAATGACAAAAGGACGCTTGGGCATCATATATTTTTTTATGCCTTGCCATGTTGCTTTGGCCATCATGTGACCATAAATGTTATGTGCCTTGCGATGACTCACACTTTCGCCATCATAGTCGTGACGCACATCTTCGGGGAAAGTACCAATCTCAAATACCGCTGGTTCATTCATGTCATTCCAAACACCAGCAATACCATTTTCAATTAATACTCCAAACAAGTCCGCCCACCAATCTCTCACTTTTGGATTTGTAAAGTCAGGGAATACGCATTTGCCGGGCCACACATCTCCTTCCATTAACGCACCGTCTTGGCGACGACAGAAAACATCTTTCTTTAACCCATCTGTATAAATGGAATATTCAGGATCTACTTTGATTCCGGGATCGATGATCACAACAGTTTTGAAACCATGATCTTCAAGTGTTTTAGTGAGTCCTTTTGGATCTGGAAAATATTCTTTGGAAAAAGTAAAACATCTGAATCCTTCCATGTAGTCGATATCGAGATACATGACATCGCAAGGAATGCCGCGACGTCTGAATTCACTGGCTACTTCTTTTACTTTGTTGTCAGGATAATAAGACCAGCGACATTGATGGTATCCAAGCGCCCACATCGGCGGCAATTCAGGCTTCCCCGTAAGGTTGGCATATTCCGCGGCAACTTCGAGCAATTGTGGTCCGTAGATAAAATAATAACACATCTCTCCACCGCGCGCCCAAAAACTACTCACATCATCGCGCTCCTTTCCAAAGTCGAAAAGTGTTCTAAACGTATTATCAAAAAATATCCCATAAGCTTTTCCATTGTGAAGCCCGTAATAAAAAGGAATATTCTTATATAATGGATCCGTTTCGGGGCCATATGCGTATGCATCCGTGCCGAAATTTTCAAATCGTTTGCCGCGCAATTGAAGCTCACAAGGTTTGTCACCGAGTCCGTAGAAAACTTCTTCTTGTTGAATTTTTTTAGAGCAATAAACTATCTTTCCTCCTTTCCACAAGTAATGTTGCCAATGAAAACCAGCTTCATCCTCATTGATCACCAAGCCACTATGGTCGGTAATCTTTATGCTCATATTACTTTTATTGATAAAGCATTTTACTTGCTTGGTAATAATGCCCACATTCTCGCCGTCATCAAACGCACTTAGCGAAATAAGGCTGTCTTGCAGATCGGCAGGAACTGCATATGAAAAGTCTCTGTGAAAAGTGCCATCAGCGGCATATCGAAAACGAATTACTTTATCGTTTACTACTCTAACCTCGAGATGTGTCTCGGCAGAATAAAAATAAAAGATGTTTCCTTTTTGTTCCCAACTCTTGATGAGCCCGGGATAATATTTTGCTGAATATTTTTCGTTCCTTGCTGATACTTGCATGTCTTTATTTTGATACGAAGTTCAAATGTAAAATTCTCTTGGCGAAACTTAGTGTATTTTTTACACTTATTTGCCCAAAATATCCACTTTTAGCGCGGTAAAGATTATTTTTTATCTTCGTAGAATATCACTAAACCATTTTTTACTATGAAAATTCTCAGAATCGCCTTAATAGGCTTTTTACTGGTATTTGGAGTCTATGCAGTGTTAAGTATCATCGGTCCGAAAAAACTGGAAACAAGCCGCTCTATTTCAATCAATGCTCCATTAGATAAAGTTTACGCATTGACTTCTGATTTTACGACTTGGTCTTCGTGGTCGCCATGGCAACTGAAGGACGCGCAAATGAAAAACGTGGTGAGTGGCACTCCCGGTGCACTAGGGCATACAATGACTTGGGAAAGTGAAACACAAGGAAGCGGTACGCAGGAAATTGTAGAAGTTGTTCCCTCTTCGTTGGTGAAGACTTCACTAAAGTTTAAGGATTGGGATGAAACGTCTTACGCATCATTTATAATGACGCCCGAAGGCGAAGGAACCAAACTTACATGGACTATGGAAGGTGGTAATGTGCCTTTCTTATTGCGAGGTATGATGGTAATTTTTGGGGCCCAAAGCTCGATCGAATCCGATTATGAGCAGGGTTTGGCCAATATCAAGAAACTAGCAGAGCAATAATTTTTTTTGAATAAAAAAAGGGCTGCCATCTTTGGATGTGCAGCCCTTTGTGTTTTTAGGCGATACTCAATTTCTTTTCGAGATCTTCTAAGTATTTTCTAAAATGCTTATCGGTTTCTTGGAGATTATTCACCGTGCGGCAAGCGTGAAGTACTGTCGCGTGGTCTTTACCTCCGCAGTGAGCGCCAATGCTAGCGAGACTGCTCTTGGTCATTTTCTTTGCGAAGTACATTGCAATCTGACGTGCTTGTACAATTTCTCTCTTTCTTGTTTTACTCTTGAGCAACTCAATCGGGAGGTCAAAATAATCACATACTACTTTTTGGATGTAATCAATGCTCACTTCACGCGCAGTATTCTTTACGAACTTATCAATCATCTGCTTTGCTAGCTCGAGGTTGATAGACTTCTTGTTGAGTGATGATTGCGCGATCAACGAAATGAGAGCACCTTCCAATTCACGCACGTTGGTGGTGATGCTGTATGCGAGATATTCCACTACTTCGTCTGGAAGATCGATACCGTCAGCGTACATTTTCTTTTTGAGAATAGCGATGCGCGTTTCCAGAGAAGGCACTTGTAGGTCCGCACTCAATCCCCACTTGAAGCGAGAAAGCAAACGTTGTTCCATGCCTTGCATTTCTACAGGAGGCTTATCACTTGTGAGAATGATTTGCTTACCTGTTTGGTGCAAGTGATTGAAGATATGAAAAAATACATCTTGCGTTTTTTCTTTTCCACTAAAGAATTGTACGTCATCGATGATGAGTACATCCATCATTTGGTAGAAATGAGAAAAGTCATTGACAGTATTGTTGCGAACCGCATCGATGAATTGGTGCGTGAACTTTTCAGAGCTGACATAAAGAACAGTCTTCTCAGGAAATTTATTCTTGATCTCAATTCCAATAGCGTGCGCCAAATGCGTTTTACCAAGACCAACACCACCATAAATAAGTAGTGGGTTGAAGGCTGTTCCTCCGGGCTTACCAGCTACTGCAAAACCAGCGCTACGTGCTAGTCTATTGCAATCGCCTTCGATAAAATTTTCAAAAGAATAGTTTGGATTCAAATTCGAATCTACATTCAATTTGCGTAGGCCGGGGATGATAAATGGATTTTTGATTGGAGCCTCTCCCAAATCCAACGGCATGCTCACGGGAGCATTCTTCACAGCTTTGCGGTTGCTCGTAGGAACTTTAATCGTGTATGGGTTCGAATTGTTGAGATTGTTTTCCATGATGATGGAATACTCTAATCTCCCTTCAGTTCCAAGTTCCTTGCGAATGATTTTCTTTAGCAGTGATACGTAGTGCTCTTCAAGCCACTCGTAGAAAAATTGAGATGGCACTTGAATCGTTAACACGCTCTCGTCGATCTTAATGGGTTTAATAGGCTCAAACCAGGTCTTAAATCCTTGTGGACTTACATTGTCCTTAATTACGTCGAGGCAATTTTGCCAAACCTGATTATGGTCCTTATTCATTCTTATTAAGTATGGTTAATTCGGTAAATGTAGAATTCGTAGGTTTAGATCGGCTAAAATAATAGAAGTCATCTAAAGCGTGACAAAAGAATGATGAAAAAAGTGAAAAAAAAAAAGTTTTACCTATTGACTTTTTAGAAAGTTTGACATTCTAACAATTTTTCCGAAACCCTTGACTTATCAGCATTTCTGACAGGTCTTATTTGAGCGCTTCAACTCACTTTTATTAATCGCCTACTTTTCACCACATTAAGCTTTCAAAAAAAAAGAAGATGATTTTTTGAGTAATATTTCGTGACGCGTTTTTAACAACTCATACCAAAGCTTCGATAAGTTGTCTTGTAATGTGTACTAACATTTCATTCTATATTGCACCATGTATTCTTCACAAATAGTTATTCGCGTTCGTTACGCAGAAACCGACCGCATGGGCTATGTATATTATGGCAACTACGCGACATATTTTGAGGTGGCTCGCGTAGAAGCGCTACGTCAACTTGGTGTAAGCTATAAGTCGCTCGAAGATAAAGGAATTTTGCTTCCCGTGGCTGATTACACCATCAAATATTTATTGCCCGCACATTATGACGATGTACTCATCATTCAGACGCACATCATGGCGTTACCAACAGCTCGGATTCTCTTTGAGTATAAAACATATCATGGCGATCAACTGCTCAATACAGCTTCTACCACTCTTGTTTTTGTCGACGCAAAATCAGGAAGACCTGTTAGATGCCCAGATGAAATACTAAACGAGTTGCGCGTTTACTTCGACCACTAATCACTCTACACTTATTGTCCCTGTTCCCTCGCGCACTAGATCTTGATCATCAGGATTGCCAGTCACATAAATATTACCCGAAAAATAATTGATTGCGAAAAGATAGCCCGTGCAATAGGCGCTAATGTCATTGATTGAGGAATTATTGATGTAAGTCTGATGCGACTTTAATCCCCGTGCATCGATGCGTCCAACTCCTTGATTAAATAGCTCTGCTTTCAAAACTTGACCATTCAAAATAAAGTCGGCAACTCCTGTTTGGGTATATGCATCTAAACTATCTCCGATGATATTGATACGCACAGTGCCCGCGGCATGTCGATTTTCAATTTTTAAATATGGATAATACAAGGTATCTGGCGTAGTGATATCACCGGTTCCTCTGTTCTGGATATCATTGATATTGGGAGAATATATTTTTACAATAATATCATTCTTGAAAGACCGAACAAAATTGCATGTATTGCCATTGCTGATATATAAAACGCCATTATCCACATATGTCTCAATCTTGGATAATAAGTTCTGTGGTCCTTTTATCTCTACCGCATGCTCTTCACTTTGAATTAGCTCGATATACAAATAATCTTGCAACTCCAATTTGTCAAACGCGCTGAGGTTTCTACGAACCAAAGCTATCTCACCTGCTTTTTTAAAACAATCGGGCGCGCTTTCTTTATTGCATGACGCAAATAAAATCAATAGGGATATGTATAAAATTCTATTTACCATGAATCGTATAGCCAATTCCGATTTCTGAATGATCTGCTTTAGCAAAATGTGTTTTCAATCCAAGAAGTGCTTGGATGCGATCAGTCACTTGGTAGCAAAGTGTCACCCGTTGATAGAATGTGCCATCTGCTTGCCAAGCATTCACTAAATAAAAGCCCTGTAAAATACGCAGGTGAAGTTTATCGAAGTTCAAGCCATAACCCATTACCAAACTAAGTTGTGCATTTTTTTCCCAACCTGTTTGCGCTTCTTCCATTCGATTGCGCAATGTTTTTACTGCACTATTAAACATTACTTCAGAGCCCAATGAAAACGAAGACTTGTATGAAACTCTTCGCTCGCCAATCACACCCAAAGTGAGACTTCCATATTTTTTGCCGTATGGCGGTGGTATTTCCTTCAAACCACCAGTTAACGACACTAAGAGTCTTTGATTTTTTTCAACGTTGTCGCGACCAAATGTTTTTTTAATAGCAATTTCAGATTTTTGAGAAATAGTGAGCGCCAGGGCAATATTATTAGTCCCCAAATTAGGAAGCGAAAATGCACCATTGGAGTAATGCGTTAGTCGGAGCCCACCTCGAACTTGTATTTTTTTCAGTGAAAAAATTTGGGTTGAATATTCGATTGTCAAAGCAGCGTTCAAATGTGAACCGATCACTTGCGATTGGGTATTGGTTTCTAAATCCCATGTTTTAGTATTGTATCCTAATCCAATACCTAAGCCCAAACTATGATTGAAGTACTTTTTTTTCTCACGAATAATTTCAATACGTCTCAAGGGCAATCTTACCAAATATGATAAAGCAAGCTGATGTCCGAGTTGCTCCGCATTTCCTGTGTAGTTATAGTACAAGTCTATTCCGTAGTCAGGGCATTGAAAATTTCGCTCCCACGGTTTGCGTCCGACGCTCTCTTTCATTACTTGAATGTTCAGTCCCCCAGAATGCCCCTGGATGAGATGAAGCATTTCTGAGCGATGAGGGATTATGAACCCAAAGTGTGGTTGAATATTCCAGTGAATAGGAGCGGACACCAAGCTATCGCCATTGGCAAGAGTCCGCAAGCCGATAGTTATCCAAACCATTATGAAAAGGAATTGCCTCACGGCTCAAACTTAAAGCAAATGTGAATTGGTGGTTTCATTATATTTGATTAAAATCTAAACCAATGCGCAATCTTTTTTTAACCACATTTTTCAGTGCGCTTTTCGCAAGCGCTTTTGCACAAAATGTAACCCCAGTTCAAATTTCTATTGAGGAGTTTTACGCTGGGCTTTCGGGTCCAGTTGGAATTTATCATTGCGGAGACGATCGACTGTTTGTACTCGAAAAAAATCAAGGTGATATCGAAATCATTGATACAACGGGTGCTTATATCGGTAAGTTTCTCGACATCACAGGCATGATTAGCACAGGAAGTGAACAAGGATTATTGGGTATGGCTTTTCACCCTAACTATACAGCCAATGGATTTTTTTATATCAACTATACCAATACATCTGGTACCACAGTTATCGCACGCTATCAGGTGAGTGGTGATCCGAATGTGGCTGATGCAAACTCTGCAACAACGATTATGACAATAGCACAACCGTTTGGGAATCACAACGGCGGACACATTGCTTTTGGTCCTGATGGGTATTTGTATATAGGAATGGGCGATGGCGGCAGTGGAGGTGACCCCGGCAACCGTGCTCAAAATCTCAATGATTTATTAGGTAAAATGTTGCGCATCGACGTTGACAATGGCTCCCCATTTAGTATTCCTCCTAACAATCCTGTTGTGGGTGTTCCTAATACACAAGCAGCGATTTGGTCATATGGCTTGCGCAACCCATGGAAGTTTTCTTTTGACCGTCAAACTGGTGATATTTGGTTGGCAGATGTAGGGCAAAATGCTTGGGAAGAAGTCAATATGACTCCTGCAAACTCAACGGGAGGTGAGAATTATGGATGGCGATGTTATGAAGGTAATGCGGCCTACAATACTGCGGGTTGCGCTGCGCAATCTACCATGCTCGCGCCAGTCCAAGTCTACTCGCATTCTGCTCCAACAAATTTTTGTTCGATCACTGGTGGAGTAGTGTACCGTGGTTCAAAATATCCAGCGATGAATGGTATTTATTTTTTTACTGATTATTGCGATGGTGACATCTACGGCATTGCTGGTAGCGCTGGCAGCGGTTGGACTTCTACCAACTATGGTCCTGGTGGTGGCGCCATCACAGCTATTCAAGAAGATAGCGCTGGTGAAGTTTATATCATTCGTCAAGGGGGCACTATCGCTAAGATCAAAGACAGCTGCGGCAGTTTTGCTCCAGTAATCTCCCTCAATTCCGCAGGTCAACTCGAGTCTACTGACGCTAATCAATACTGGTGGTTCAACAATAATGAAATCATTCCGGGACAAACAGCACAGACACTCTCTCCCACTGTGGCCGGCTTGTATTCTGTAAATGCCAGCAACGGACAGTGTACGAGAAGTTCCAATCAAATCCCTTGGGTAATTATGGGAGGAATTCCTGGATGTACTTATGCCAACGCTACTAACTTTGATCCTCAGGCTTCGCTTGATAATGGCACTTGTGAATTTGGCACCGCCTCCGATTGTCCTGGGGACATAGATGGCAATGGACTGATAGGAGTAAATGATTTGTTGTTGCTACTCGAAATTTTCGGTAGCTTTTGCAACGACTAATTTTTTTCGATAAGCTTTATAAAAGCGTCGATGCTTGCCTGCTTGGAATAGTGAGTCAAGAATCGACGCTTTCCTTTTGCACCAATTTCATTGCGCAGCGATTCGTCTTCGATTAGCAAACGCAGATTGTTACTCAACTCTTCTGCGTTGTCTGGTTCAAACAACATTCCTGCTCTTCCTTTTTCCAATAGTTCGGGAGTACCACTGCTATTGGTGCCAATTACAGCGATGCCAAAACTCATCGCTTCTATTGTTACTGTGCCAAAGGTTTCACCCTTAGAGGCCATCACAAAAATATCCGTCGCACTGTAGTACATCTCCACATTGTCGCTATAAGGCTTGAAGAAAACTTTGGACTGCATTCCCAATGAACGAATCTTCTGTTTGAGTTCGATCTCATAACGATTGCTTTCATTGCGTGTCGACTCTCCGACAATCAAGATTTCAAAATCATCTCGATGTAAAAGTTGTGCTGCATTGATTAGAATGTGTTGACCTTTCAAAGGATCAATTCGACCAATGATAGCAATGCACTTTTTTTCGGGATTCAATCCCAATTTTTGTTTTGCTTCTTTTTTATTTATTGAATTTTTTTCAAGCAAGGTGTGGTCGACCCCAATCGGAATGACATGAATTTTTTCTTGCGGCACATTTGTTTTTTCCATCACCTGTAGCTTGAGAAAGGCGAGTGTTGAAATCCAATGGTCAATTGCGGCAAAACGAGCTGTGTGAAAAAAATCTTTTTTATCAACGCCTAATTGCATGGCTTGAAAATAAAGAAGTTTGAATTTTTGAGAGCTGATTTTCTTTACCCAACTCAAAAGAGACATGTCGCGTGT
>JBILSZ010000035.1:0-25224 GCA_044371755.1 Flavobacteriales bacterium
TTTGGACCGGAAAATAGGGGCCTCTATTACTGGATTTTCCACTGTTAATCCAATAATGTGTATTGGAGGATTTAATCTGTCATTACTATTAATATCATTTAAAAATCTAACTCCTTTCTCGGGTGTTGCATCATCGCCTTTTTCCAAAGGCAGAACTAGGTCAAGAATTAGTAAATCGTAAAAGTTTGACATTAATAATCTTTTTGCTGATTTTATATCATAAGCAGAATCAATAAACTCATTGTTTATTAATAAATCATCTTTTAATAATTTTTTAACTGTCTCTAATTTGTGTGGATTATCTTCCACGATTAAAATATTTATCATATTATAGAATCGATTTTAAGTTTTAAATTTTCTTTCCATCCGACAGTATCATCTGGAGAAAAATATACAAAGCCAATATAATTTGCTCTAAATTCATTAGTAAACTGTTTGTCCAATTCAATTAGTTTTGTACCATCCACATAGTTTTCATACATAGTTACTACAACTACTTTAGTTTCAATGTCACGTAAATTCATTTCGTTAAGAATCAACTTACCTGCTAAAGAGAGAGGTGTTCCGCCTTGTTCACCAGCTTTAATATCATAAGTTGGCATACTAATATCCAAAAGTATCAAGTTGTATTCTTTGCTATGTTGCTTAATTTCTTTTAAGCCACTATGATAGGAATTGCGAATAGTCAGTTCAATTAATGGAAATTCAGAAGCAAGAAATTCTTGCAACTGAGTTATTTTGTATTGGTTATCTTCAACTAAAAGTATTTTCATAAAACTAAATTTTCAATATTAATTTTCAAATCAACGCAATATCTTCCTTTTTCATCAATAGAACGATAACACTCATTACCCTCGAATTTTAAATCAGACTTAATAATCTTTGATGCTTTGTGAAGACCTGATTTATCTTCACTAGAAATCTTTTTAATATTTATTTTTTGTTCATTTTGTTTACCAAGGTCTCCTATTTTTTCGGGATCTGGATTCTCGTTAATTATTTTTATTTCAGCCCAATTATCTTTAATATCTATAGTTATTTCACAACCTATAATATTGATTGATTGAACGGAATGCGTTAAAGCATTATCTAAGAATATTCTAAATAAGTCAGCTATGTGAGAATAGAATTCCCCCTTCAATGTTATATCGTTTTCAACATTTAGAGTCAAATTAAGATGACGGCTACTTTGCTTTACTTTTTCAAATACGATATTGATTACCTTAATGAAATTAAAATCTGATGTTTGACTTCCTGTACGATTAAACCAACTTGCTATTCTGTCAATTGTATTTTGCACTTCAGTTGAGCAGGTTGTTATATTAGTATACACGTCTGGAATTGATGTATATGGTAGTTTTTGTCGTAATTCCGATGAACAGCTACTCAAAGCTTCATTAAATGAATTTTTAACATCCTTTTGTATCTTCTCTCTTATATTTTCTAAATTCTCATCTGTTCTATGCCATAAAATCTCAATAACTTTTCTTATAAATTCTTGATAATCTTTAGTCTCACTGAGGTTTATAGAATGAAGAGTTAAAGTTATATCATCGAAATGGTAATCAAACCAACCATCTTTGTTTTCATCGTCTAGTTGTATTTGTAGATTCTTTTTTAATAAATCATAAATTAAACTATCAACTTTAGTTGAAAGGAGAATTAATTCGTCTTGTAGTATTTTTATTTGTGGTTGATGAATATTTGTATACCTTTTGTTCCAAAAGTTAATTTCTCGATATACCTTTTCTATTTTATCATATTGAGCGATAAGATTCAGTTTTTCAAAAATCGGTCTTACTTCACCCAATAAAACACCGTGTCTAATTCGTGTACTTAAATATGCTGAAATTCCAAACTTACTATTTAAAAATTTATCTTTAATGACATCAAATATTTCTTTGAATGTATCTTTTAATGGATGCTTTGAAAATTTACTTTTAGACTCACTATTTTCGCCTGAATTATCTTTATCCAAACTTGCTATTACTCCAGATTCAGGGAAATAAATCAGTAAATTAGAATCCTTTTTAAAAATGTTCGAAATTGTTTTATATCTCCCAAATAACCCTTCATAATCTTTAAGTTCATTATTAATTAAACCCTGCTCATTAACATATATTTTACTTTCATCAAGTTGCTGAATACCTTCTTGAATGATTAATATGTTAGTTAATTGATTTAGTTCAAATTTATATGCTTCCGCATTTTCCTTATCTATTATTTGGAGTTTCCGGCAAATTGAAATTCTTTCAGTTAAACCTTCCTTTGTGCCATTAATATAATCTGAATGTTTAAAAATTTCGGTATTACAAGTTAAGTTGAAAAAAATAATTAATTTGTTTATATCTATGCTTAATTTAGTTTCATCAATTTGAGAAGATTTCTCAATACCTAATGAATCATTGAATAATTCATAGGTCCTATGTATTTCGTTTTCATCAGCATTACTAATGGAATAGAAAATTGGTAAGTCTATAGTAGGATTTACATTTCTAAATTTATTTTTACGTATCTCAAGATGAATTTCACTACAATCTATTTTCTGAATAATGAATTGATTGACTAAATAATTATCAACAAAAAGTGAAATTGCTTTGTCTAATTTGTTCAACTTTAAATAGCATAAAAATAAATTCCTTATTGAAGTTTCTAAAACAGGAACTATTTCATACTTAGTTTTAATTAAATCTTCCCAAATCAGAGAGGCTTTTTCATAAAGCTCTTTCGATTGATGAAATTTTGCTAACTCTACTTTTTTTGTATGTTCTGGTATTTCTAATGAGTCAAATGTTTTGTTTAAATCCTCATTGTTTTTTTGCAGAAAATATTCGATGGTTATCGATTTTGGGCTTTTTAATGCTAGCTTACTTATGAATTCCTTACTATGTTCGGCATCTTGATAGATTAAAGATAATAGTGGGTTTTCAAACGAAAGCGATAATAAATTGTACTTTGTCCAAAAATCACTATGATTAAATTCTGAATCATAAAATGAATGCAAACCATCTGCAATTTCAAACGATACTAGGTTCTTTGTAATTCTGGATATATTTGTTGCTGAGTTTTGTGGATTAGACTTTTTACTTACCTGATTGTATAATTCAATAATAATAGAATTCTGAAAACATTTATTGCTGTTGGGTAATACTAGTTCACTTTTAGAATATACAAATGATTTTACATATAAAAGATAATATTCAAACCTACTTGGATAAGTTTTAAGTTTTTTCTTTAACTCCTCAATAGCTTCTTTATATAATCCAGATGTATAATAGTCAATTGTTTTTAGGTCAAAAGTCAAATCCTTGTAATTATCTAACTGTGAAGGATTCGAGGCTATAAAGACCGGTTTAAGGAAGTTGTCGTCAAATTTTTTAATAAGATAGTTTATCCGCGAAACGATAAAAGGAAGATATTCTGGTTTCGTATCTGGGTCTGTAGAAATTAGTTTTAATAATTTGTTTAATGTAATGTATCTGTCAATAACAGAATGATATGAATCAAAGGATAGAATTTCTTTATATTGGGAATAGTTAAGATTTTCAAAATAATTTAATCTTAAATAATAGAATTGTTTGTTTGCTTCTCCTTGTTTTCCTCTTAACCTTGAAAGTACATTGTTAATATCACTATTATATTTTAACACTGAAAAATTTTTTTCACTTCTTTGGCTTAAATAATATGCTAAATCTGGAGTAAAAAATCCTCTATTTTTAGAGTTAAAATCACTTAAAAATGCTTTATGAGATTCAGGAGATTTTGAAAATTCATTTAGCAGAAATCTATTTTCCAAACTCCATAAAGAAAAACAAATATCATTTTCAATCTTGGTTAAATATTCTTCCGCCTTTTCATAGTTACCTAAAAGAAAAGCATCTTCGTAAATCTGTTTATATTCAATAAATAGCAAGATTTCTTTCTTGTATTTTCGTATAGTAATTAAAGTCCAATTAATTTCAGTTGAAATGTCATCTGCACTATTCACATAACCATTTTTTTCAAGCTCACCTAGCGTTTCATATGAACTAGGCAAAGGGTTGCCAAATATGTAGCCATAAATGTTTTTAGAACTGGGATTTATTTCATCAGTGATTTTGCATAAGTCGGGGAATGGCGAATTGCTTTTAAGGTCAAAAACGGTATCTCTTTTTTTAAACTTAGAATTTAAAATAGGAGAGAAATATTTTCTTTTAATATATAAATGGTCTTCAAACATTTTTCAAAGCAATTAGTTCGTTAAAGTAAGAAATAAATATCGGGCGGTGGCTAAAAAGTGGCTCTTTTGGTTTTGCCGAAGGGTCGGCTTTGTGTGTCGGGGCAAAACCAAATGTGCCACTTGTGCGGCTGGCTAAAATTGTTTTTAAAAAAGTGCGGTGGGAAAAAAAATAAAAAACATCGGGTCGGCTTAAGTGTCGGATTACTCGCTGTCCATTTGCAATTTGGTCTGTATGTTTTTGGTCACCTGTCAAAATGGTTTGTCTTTGTTTTAATGTTTAAATTTTGGTCGGTCTGTCGTCTTGTGAACGGTCGTCCTACCATTGGCTATAACTACTTGCTAACCGCACCTCGTGGTGCGCTTATCTACCATAAAAGTACGCCTTTTAATTAAATCTCCAATTAATTTATTTCGGGCTTAGTTATTCGAGTTCAGTGTTCTTTAGCCTTGAACAGTTTATGTGGGGGAGTGTTGTGCTTAAGGTCAATAGGCCAAAGGTATTTCGCTTTTTGCCAACCCTTATGCGTATTTCTACGTGTTTAAGATCCTTTTTTGAAATAAATAATTAAAATAAATTCCCTCCCCCAGACCGTGGCGGCTGCGCAAGGGAACTTTGGAGGCTGGAAGTTGGAGTCTGGAAGTTGGAAGCTGGAGTTTGGAATTTGGAGGGATTGGAGCCCTGATAGCGATCGGGAGGAGTTTGGAGATTAGAATTCAATACTCTTTCCTCACCAATCTATTCATTTTCATTCTCATTCCGCTTCTCCTTTCAGAATGAGAATGGGAAGCAGAATGGGAATGAATTGAGAAACGAGGGGCGAACGGGCGCGCTGAATTAAACAGACTTAGCGCTAATTTGTATTTGTCCGCCTACTGCCCGCAAAACTTTCATAATGGTTTCAAATTGGGGTTTGGCTCCTTCGGATAGTGCTTTATACAAACTTGGTCTGCTCATCCCTGTTTCTTGTGCAATTTTTGTCATGCCAATTGCCTTCGCAACATAACCAATCGCCGCAATAATATCTGATTCGTCTCCCTCCGCTAATACGGTATTGAGATACTCAGCAATCATTTCTTTATTATCTAAATAATCAGCTATGTCAAATTTAGAAGTTTTCATTTTCTTACTTTGTTATACGTTTCAAAATCTCTTTGGCTTCATTCAGCCACACCTCCAAAATCACTGTATCCAAATGGATACAAATAAAGACATTTTTTTAATAATGAGAAAAGAAGTTTGCTATCAAGCCGATTTATTCATTTTCATTTTCATTCCGCTTCTCCTATTTAGAATGAGAATGGGAAGCAGAATGGGAACGAATTGAGAAAAGAAGAGCGAGAGAAGAGGAAATAGAAATCATCTCTCTTTTCACCAATCTATTCATTTTCATTCTCATTCCGCTTCTCTTTCTAGAATGAGAATGGGAAGCAGAATGAGAATGAATTGAGAAAAGAGGGGCGAAGGAAGAGGAAAAAGAAATAGAAACAGAAATCGCATAAAATCGAATAAAATCCGATAAACTCGCATAAATTATACAGCCCTAATTTACCTGCCAGTCGGTACTTTTGATCATAAATCTAAAAAATCTATGGATACAGAAGTTTCACCAGTTTTATTTGACTTTCAGAAGTTGGAGGTATATCGAAAATCTCGGGACTTTCATTTGAAGTGTAAATCAATTATGAAATCCATCTCTACAGAAAGGTATGTCAATGACCAATTAGGGCGCGCATCTTATAGCGTGGTCCTCAATATTGCCGAGGGATCTGCAAAACTGACCAAACCCGATAGACGAAATTTTTTCACAATATCTAGAGCTTCCGTGTTTGAGTGCGTAGCTATTCTAGATATTCTTCGTACAGAAGAGAAATTGAACGAACGTGAATATTCAATTAGCCTAAAAATGGCAGATGAAATATCTCGGATTCTCTTTGCGATGATTAAAAACTTAAGTGCTTGAGTTAGGGAGAAAGAAGGGGAAGAAAAAATCATTCTCTCCATTCTCCTCTCTATTCATTTTCATTCTCATTCCGCTTCTCTTTCTAGAATGAGAATGTGAAGCAGAATGGGAATGAATTGAGAAAAGAGGGGCGAAACTGAGGGGCGAAACTGAGGGGCGAGGGCTGTCACCTATAAACACTTCTCTCCTCTTCATCATTAATCATGCTGATGTAGGAGCGGTAGCGTGATTCGGGGAGCTCTGCTTTTTCAATCGCCGAGCGGACGGCGCAGCCGGGTTCGTTGATGTGCTTGCAATTGCTGAATTTGCAACTCGGCAACAATCGAAAAAATTCAATAAAATAATTCGGTATTTCTTCCTTCGGAATATCCACCAAGCCAAACCCCTTAATGCCGGGCGTGTCGACAATATAACCGCCAAACGGCAACTCATGCATTTCTGCAAACGTGGTGGTGTGCTGTCCTTTGTTGCTGGACTCGGATATATCTCCAATGCGAATGTCCTTGCCTGGTATAAAATGATTGACAAGGGATGACTTGCCCGCGCCGCTATGACCGCTTAGAAGATTCACTTTGCCTTTCATCTTTTCTGCCATGACATCGAGATTCTGTCCGTTCACGAGAGAGGTCACTAAAAAGGGATAACCTACTTTATCATAACTGTCAATCAAATCTTCCACGTCATACAACTCCTCCTCACTGTATTGATCAATCTTATGAAATACCAATGTGGTGGGTATTCCATAGGCTTCAGCGGTAATCAAAAAACGATCGATGAAGCCGGGTGTCGTTTGCGGTCGCGTGGTGGTGACGACTAAAAATGCATTGTCAATATTCGCAGCAACAATCTGCGCTTCTTTCGAGAGATTGACACTCTTGCGAATGATATAATTTTTTCTTTCTTGAATGTCCTTGATATTGGCTTGTCTCCCCTCCTCTACTTCTATCTCCACGATGTCGCCTGCGGCAACAGGATTGGTAGTGACAAGGCCTTTCAAGCGCAGCTTGCCGCGCACTTGACATTGATACACGTGGCCATCTTCAGCCTTTACTTCGTAATTTTTTCCTGTTGATTTTAATACAAGTCCTTTCATATTATTCTATAATGAAAGGGTACGTCCGCCATCCACTGGCACGTTGATTCCATTGATATACGATGCCGCTGGTGATGCTAGAAATGCAATCGCTGCTGCTATCTCTTCTGGTTTTCCAAGGCGCTTCATCGGCACTTCATTTTCCATTTCGTGCTTCACTTCATTCGCATCGACTCCCATTTTATTGGCTTTGTTGCCGATGATTTGTTCGAGTCGGCCAGTCTCTGTAGCGCCCGGAAGAACATTGTTAACTGTAATATTAAATGCACCCAATTCCATCGCCAATGTTTTTGCCCAACTAGCTACCGCTCCGCGAATGGTATTGCTGACTCCGAGGTTGGGCAACGGTTGTTTGACAGAGGTGCTAATCACATTGATGATGCGGCCGTAACCGTTTTTTTTCATGCCGGGCACCAGTGCCTTTGCAAGAATTTGATTATTGATCAAATGTGCGTTGAATGCAATGCGAAATGCTTCGATGTCCGCATCGATGGCGGGTCCTGGATTGGGACCGCCTGTGTTATTGATGAGAATATGAACGTCGTGTTGCGCGGCGAACTCTTGAATCGCCGTTTCTACTTCGCTGGTATGCGCAAAGTCAGCCACAATAGTGCCGTGTTGTTGACCCGCAGGAGTAGGCAAAGCAGCACATGCTTCTTTTAACTTATCCGCATTGCGTGCCATGAGATACACTGTGGCACCCAACGATGCGAGTTCTTTTGCAGCGGCAAAACCAATTCCTTGTGTAGAGCCGCACACGACGGCTTTCTTTCCGGTGAGATCCAAATTCATAGGACAAAGTTAGGGAACAATCCCTTCCACCGACGAACGGCTGAAAGCGGAAAAGTAACCTAGTGCCCCATTGGAAAGATTGGTAACAGGATTCGCCGGTGCGGCCGTAGCATCGTTCACGTTCTGCGATAGCGAGAACCAATAATTATAAACCTTTTCATCAATATGATCGATCTCGATCCGCACCGAGTCTCCTGTTTCGAATTCTAAATCTGGCCCACCAAAAATGGCCGCCATAATTTCACCATCAGTAAACGTGTCGTCTGTGATAAAAATATCAGGGACTCTTTCACTGTTTATGATAATGTTGGCTTTGTAAAAGTCCTTTCTGCCTCCGACATCCACGAAGCCCACACCCGGATTCAAACTACCCGGTAATATTTCTTCAAAATAAAAATCCGTGATTTCGGTTTGATCCGGCATCACACATTCTGCCTCATACGTTTCACCATCCACAACAACGCGGAGTTTGAAATTGGCCCCCTGCTGACCAATGGGAGTCTCGGTTTGATAAACACCCGGCTGAACTTCTGTCAAAATGAAGATTTCTTCCTCGGTACCAAAAAACCTAGTGATCTCAACCGTCCCATTGGATACAGCGGGGAAATCATTGGGTTGATCAAAGGCCATCGAACGCGTAACGCGCACGGTGGCAGGTTCGTCAAGGTTGTTTACAGATCCCACAATGACGACCTTCTGATCAGCTTCGTTCAAATCTATATCAATCTCTTTCTCGCACGACACAAGAAAAAGTGAAAGAAGACTAAAAATATATAAAACGTTTTTCATGATTATTTGAATAAGAAGTTATAGGTAATTGAAGGAACCCAACGGAACAATGTGGTCTGGTATGCCGCGGTGCGACTGGGATCATCATCATTGTCTCTAAAGTTGATGGTGAAAGCATTCTCTCTTCCGTAAACATTATAAATCGAGAAGTTCCAATTGCTTTCAAATTTCTCTTTCTTTTTATTATAAAACGTAGCACTGAAATCTAAACGGTGATAAGCGGGCATGCGATAACCATTTCTTTCGGTGTACACCAAATACGTTTCACCGTCTACTTCATATTTTCCACTTGGGAATGTCACTGCATTGCCGGTATAATAAACCCACGAAGAAGAAAGCGACCAACGATCGTTGATGTCATAAACACCCACTACCGAAATCTCATGCGTGCGGTCTTGACGAGAAGCGTACCAATCATTGTTATTGATGCCATCAATCTGGCGTTCGGTGCGGCTCAGCGTATATCCAACCCAACCGCTGAACTTACCTTTTTTCTTTTTAATTAATAATTCGATACCATAAGCGCGACCATCGCCGTAGAGCAATTCTCCTTCTATCAATTCATTTCCTTGTGTAGAAGCTCCATCGCGATAATCGATTTGATTTTGCATGTCTTTGTAATACACCTCGGCGCTGAATTCGAACGTATTATTTTTAATGTTCTTGAACACTCCGAAACTCACCTGGTCAGCAATTTGAGGTTTCACATTTTCACTTGTTGGAATCCATAAGTCGGTAGGACTTGCCGAAGTAGCATTTGAAATCAAGTGCAAGTATTGAGCATTGCGTGCATAACCTGCTTTCAACGAAGTCGATTCATTCATCACATAAGACGCGGTGAATCGAGGTTCGGGAATAATATATGTTTTTACAATTTCATTGTCTGAATAAGAAGTAGTGTCTAGTACGTTTCCGGCTAGATCAAACTTGTAGTGATCGCCACCAAGCGGAGAGAACGTGCTGAGACGAACGCCATAGCTCAAGTTCCAATTAGTGCCGATCTTTGATTCACCATTCGCATACACGGCGCTTTCGAAAGCGTAGCGCTTGGTTAAGTCAGCGCTATCATCCACACCACTCGTTTCACTCGCGGTGATTTCACCTGGAGTGATGGCATGATAAATACCATTCACACCAAATCGAAAGTTAGAATTTGTTCCCGGGAAGAACTGCCATTCCTGTTTTACGTTGTAGTCTTGAATGCGTGAGAGAATATCAATATCCAATGCGCTACTTGAAATACCAATGTTATAATTGTAATCACTAAAAATCAATGAAGTGTTGGAGAACCATTTTTCACTCACGATGTGATTCCAGCGTGCCGTGACGGTGGTGTTTCCCCAATCCAAACCAAATGCATCGGCTACACCCAGAACATCTTTACCAGTATAGGCTGAGAGGAATACACGATTGCGTTCATTGAATTGGTAGTTTGCTTTGAAATTCAAATCATAAAAGTAAAGTTGACTTTCTCTGATCGTTTCGTTTGGAGAAGCTCTTAGAAAAACATCCGCATACGTGCGACGACCGGTTACTAAGAATGAACCCTTGTCTTTGACGATAGGACCTTCCACGAGCAAGCGGGAAGAAATAAGACCGATACCACCGCCGATGCGATAGTCCTTGTTATTTCCCTCATTCATGCGAATATCGAGAACCGAAGAAGCACGGCCGCCGAATTGAGCAGGCGCAGAACCTTTGTACAGCGTCGCATCTTTAATCGCATCACTATTGAAAGTTGAGAAGAATCCTAGTAAGTGACTTGCGTTATAAACGGGCGCCTCGTCGAGGAGAATTAAGTTTTGGTCTGCTTGACCTCCGCGAACGAAAAAACCAGAATTCCCTTCCCCAGCGCTTTTTACTCCGGGTAGTAGTTGAATGGATTTTAACAAATCGCGTTCACCGAATAGCACGGGAAGTTTGTTTATCTCCTTCATATCTACTCTCTCCGTGCCCATTTTGGCATCGGTTACATTTTGGTTCTCGGCTTCGGCAGTAATTTCAACAGCCTTCAAAATACTGCTCTCGTCGGCGAGTGCGATATTGAGGCGGCGATTTTCTGAAAGCTCCACTTTGCGTTGGATGGTTTGAAAACCGAGAAACTTCACGATAAGCGTGTAATTTCCTTTGGGTAGGGTCATAGAATAGAAACCGTACTCATTTGAAACGGCGCCTTTGCCAGGCAGTTCGGACACTGCCACTACAGCTCCGATAAGAGTTTCACCGCTTAGAGAATCGCTCACCGTGCCGCTAATGGTGAACTTATCTTGAGCGGAGGCACTTATTGTGAAAAATACAAAAAGTAAAGGGATAAAAAGCAGTTTGAGTCGCATAAAAATTAATTCGCTGCAAAGGTGACGAGTCACCACCCCTTTAGTTACAATATTCACATGAAATGTCCAATAAATTTGACCAATGGTCTTTATCAGGGGGTGAATGGCGAACAAAAAAACTAGTTAAAAACAGAAATTCGGTACCTTAACGAAAACATCACGTACCTGCTAATTAGATTGCTATTGGTCTCATTCAATGAATTTAATTCTACAAATCTTGTAACACCCGTATTCCTATCCAATAAATCGAATCCTTCAAGCTCAAGTGTCCACTTATTCCATTTCTTTAATTGGTAAGCAATCGAACCTGAAAGTATGGGGATTACTTGTCGTTCTCCAATATCTGTCGCTATATAGTTATTTACTGTTCCTTTGAGTTTGAATGTAAACTGTTTGTTGGGATACCACTCTGAATATGCAAAGTAAGATAGATTCGTGAAATCATTAGACCCATCAATATTGCTGAAAATACTCCTTCCAAATTCAAATTTTCCGCCGAGACCCACATCCCACTTTTCCTTTTTCCGATTATCCAATTTTGCCTCGAATGAATGCGTCCATGTATTCGATTTTACCTCGATATCATTGATTGGAGTGATGGAAGATGACCACGAAGGACTATAACTGAGAGAAATGTTTGATTTAATGGCGCGTAAGGGACGATTAAAATCTACTGAAGCGGTGGTGGTGTTGTCATAATCCACATTTTGGTACTCCCAAAGTTGCGTACCATCATCGCGAATCGTGCGCGCCCAAACGATTTTATCGCGTGTATATTGGTTATTAATAGATAAAAACAATCCTGTAAAAGAAAATTGATCGAAGAAAAACCATTGACCAAAAACAGTGTGTTTATCCTCCGGGCGCAGAGCTGCGTTTCCCTTAAAAGCCTGTTGTGGATTTGTGGCATTTACGTATTCCACCAACTGTTCTGAAGTCGGAAGATCTATCGTTCTTGAATAATTCAAGTTGACAGATTTCCCTGCTGCATAATCTGATCTCCATGTAAGATTGGGTAAGAACTCTAGCTTTGAATCATATCCATTCCATTGGTAAACGGTTGGTTGAATGGAAACTCTAAACTGACTTTTTGCCTTCACCCGATTAAAGGCGATATCCACGTTTCCCCATTGCGCATTTCGATTAGCTGCTACATCGACTAAATCTATTTCATCAAAAAAAGGAGATTGGGTGCGATTCGTGGAACCCTCATTCCACCTACCATTCACACCAATGGAAGCATCCCACGTTTTGGTCAGTGTCTTTCTTAGTGTTGCCCCAGCCACCCACGTCATTTCTTTATTTACATTATCCAAGACTTGTTGATTTGTAACGAGCAAATTATCAGTAAATAAAAAAACATTGTTGGTAAAATCGCGATTGTCGATGGTCTTGGAATAGGATGCACCGACACTTGCCTCAAATAGTGACCAAAATCCAAGCAAGCGCTTTACATAAGTTGCATCTGTGTTTATAGACTGTTGCAATTGATCGCGCCTGTTAAAGGCATTCAATCGTTGTTGCGGAGTAATGAATTCTGTAGTTGTTTCTTCTTGAGAAAGTGCATTTAGGAATTTTTGACCAGCGCTTGCATTGAATACGATACTCGACAGCGTATCCAGACGCCACTTCGTGCTCAAGCGAATAGCATGATTCTGATTATCGCGTTGTTCGTTGTCAAAACCATATTGATTGAATTCACCATTTTGCAGAATGTTGCGTGTTCGAAAAGTCTCGTTGAGCAATCGATCCACGCCGCTTCCTAGATAATTAATTGAAAAACGATGGAATTTGTCTTTCTGATAAGTGTAGTTGATACCTCCTGCAATAGACTCATTGTTTCCATATATGGGCTGACCAAAATTTACGGGGATATCGTCACCGTCGAGTGTTATTTGACCGGACCCCAATGCGGCTAGGCCACCATTGAAATCGATGTAATCTTTGACGCCAAATCCGAAGTCATTGATATCATTCCCCATTCCGAGAATGGAGAATTGATGTTTGCCTGCAAACCGAAGCGCTTTTCCACCAAATTTATAATGCTCGTCAGTGCCTGCACCAGCATAAACCTCCCCTATCCATGAATTCTTACGATCTTCTTTCAGAGTTAAATTAATGGTTTGTTCCCGTGTGCCGTCATCATAGCCTGTCAATTCATTCAGATCGCCTTTACCTTCGTAGACTTGAACCTTATTGATGGCATCCGCTGGAATATTCTTAGTTGCTATTGTCGGGTCATTGCCAAAAAATTCCTTTCCGTCCACTAATACTTTCTGTACGGTTTTTCCATTCACTTTAATGTTTCCCTGATCATCCACTTCCACTCCAGGCAATTTTTTCAATAGTTCTTCCACGTTTGCATTTGCGGATGTTCTAAAGGCAGCACTATTATATTCTAACGTATCGCCATTCAATCTAATAGGTATTCTCTCCGCTTCAATACTAACGCCATCCAACAATTTCGCGGCCATTGCCAATTCAATGTTTATGACCTTATTCATAGTGTCGTTTACCACTAAGGTCTGATAAGATGTCTCATAGCCTGTAAGTGCCGCTTGAAGCAAATAGACATTATTGGCTACACCTCTAATGATATATTTACCGTCCAAATCGGTCATTCCAAAGTATTGAAATGTGCTATCGCTAACATCCAATAAAGTGATTGTCGCAAATGGAAGAGGCTGTTTATCTGCATCCAGTACCAGTCCTCCAATTGTCTGTTGACCGAAAATGAAACTAGAAAATATCAAGAAACATCCAAGAAAAAGAAGTCTCATAATTAATCCATCTTAATAATTAAACCCTGATCTCTTCCAGAGAACTGCTCTTGCATTTCTTTGGTCTTTTCCTCAACCATTTTATTGAACTCCTCTTCTGTAATCTTCTTTCCTTTGGATGGAGCTTGCACTCTAGAAGTATCCTTCTCATTCTGATCTATTCTAATTGCCACAATTTTTCTTTGAGAATCGGGATATTCCAACTCGAGAATTAAGCCTGGTAAACCCGTAATTCCGTTTGGCCCCATTTCTGATTTAATGCTTCCAGTAAACCAAGCTATAACTTTTTCATCATCCACCATAGCTGTAGCTTCCATTACTTCATAATCTAGAAATACCTTCTTATTTCCTGTAATCTTCCATGATATTGGTTCGATTTTACCTTCGATTAAAAATAGTTTACCCATAAAATCTCGTTGTTCAACAGTTGTTTGTTTTTCTAAATCAGCGAAAAGAGAGTTTTGAGGAGCTCCGTCCATACCAATTAAGACAAGTCCTCCAGATTCCTGCTGCTTCTTTTTCTGTTCAGCCATCTGCTCTTCCATCTTTACCTTATCTGTTCCGTACACTCCTTTATTGCCGATCAGGTAAAGTTGATTGTACATTTCTATTTTATCTGGCAACAATCCCTTGAGTTGTTCTGCAAGGGCGGAATCTAAATCAAGGCTTTTATCCAAACCAATCGACTCGACATAATCCACACGAATACAATTAGCGTTTTGACCAAAAGCCAGAGTATTGATTAATACTGCGAAAACGGCGATTAATTTTTTCATAATACTTTCTTTTTATTTTTAGCAAAAGAACTCTACCAATTAGGGCAACTAGGTTAATCAAACTTGAAGTGAGGTTAATTAAGGTTAATGAAAAGAACGCCTTTGTGCAAGTCCTATATAAATTCGCATTATGAAGCGCGATACAAAAATCCACAATACTATTTATTTGATCTATCTAGGTATACTTGGAGCATTGATTATCATTATTGGATGGTTGCGCGGTCAGTACATGAAAGAATCTGAAAATCTCCAACGGCAATTAAAGGGAAGTCTTTTTGAGTCCACAATAGAGATAAGAGATAGCTTGCTTCATGAGATGATTTTGTCTCAAAAGACAGATACTGTTCAAGTGACAGTCTTCTCTGATACGCTTGGTAGATTGCCGAAGCCTCCGCGTATAAGTGATCAGGAAATGCTTCGAACTAAAGAATATGTCTTCAACCTTGATAATTCTATAGAAGACGGAAACTTCACGAAAGTGAGCACAATTCAAGTAGGAGACACCTCTGACCTTATCATGGAATCTTTACTATTATTCGTGGATAAACTGAATTTTGGTGATTCTGTCAAAGTAACTTTTCCATCGTCAAATAACGCATATGAGGATTTACAAAAAATGCTTCAATCCAAATTATATGAAAATTATCCCAATCTGAAGTTTCAGGCGATACCAGAAATTAAGGCAACAGACGCTCAATACGACCTCATCTTTGAATCCCCATTTTTAAGAAAAAAAGCTTTTCTAGTGGTTCATAATGATGCAGCAGTAATACTCAATGTGTTGAAATGGGAATTTGTATTAGCACTCATGGCATTTCTAATAATAACCGCAGCATTGGTAATTACATACGTTCAACTTAGAAAGTTGATTACTATTAATGCCGTTCGAGATGCATTTGTGGCAAATGTTTCTCACGAAATAAGCACCCCACTTTCGACCATTAAAGTAGCTTTGGAAAGTATCTCCAAACATCAAGCAGCGCATGATGTAAAACTTTCACAAGAATATATACACATTGCTGAAACAGAGTTACAGCGCTTGTCGAATCTTACCGATAGCATTATTCAGGTAAAAAATCTTACCGATCCATCATTTCAATTGGATAAAAGCTCCTTTAGTCTTACGCAACAAATTGCAATTGCTGTGAAGATATCATACGTTAAAATTGAAACGAAAGATATCCAAATTGCCTATTCGAATTCGAAAGAATATGAAATCTTTGGAGATGAAAAGTTGCTCATGGGAGTTTGGATTAATTTGATTGAAAATGCAATTAAATATTCTGAACGGGGTATAATATCTATTTCAATACAAGAGCAAAATCAAGATACCGTTGTTATCATCGAAGATCAAGGTGAGGGCATTCCTATTGCATATAGTTCAAAGATATTCGAGCAATTTTTTCGCGTGCCCACGGGCAATGTACATAATGTAAAAGGTAATGGAATAGGGCTTTACTACTGCAAGCAAATCATAGAAAAGCATAATGGCAGTATTCAATATACACCCGGAAATATAGAAGGAAGCATTTTCACTGTAACGATTCCAACATACAATGAAAAATAGAATTCTGTATATTGAAGATGAAACGCTTTTGGCGCGTATCATCATTGATAGCCTGCACTATCACAATTACCATGTGGATCATTACATTCACGGACAGCAGATTGAAACATACTTACAAGAGCATACACCCGACATTTGTATCCTTGATGTGATGCTTCCGCATATTGATGGATTTACACTTGGCAAAAACATTAGAAAAATTCTTCCATCCTTACCTATTATATTTTTAACAGCTAAAATTGAAACGAAAGATGTAATTGAGGGATTTAAATCGGGAGGTACAGATTACCTAAAAAAACCGTTCAGTATTGATGAATTACTCATCCGGATTGAAAATCAACTTGTGTTATCCAAACCCAAGAATTTTCAGGATTCTAACACAATAGAATTATTTGATCTCGTCTTACATATCGATCGGCAAGAAATTATCATTACGAACGAGACGCGCAAGTTGAGCTTTAGAGAAACACAATTGGCCGCACTCCTTTTGTCGCGCTCTGGGGAAGTGATTTCTAGAAAGGAAATATTAATGAAATTGTGGGGTGATGACAGCTACTTTAACTCTCGCAATTTGGACGTTTACATACGTAAATTTCGCGAGCTCCTCTGCAATGTTGAAACGCTGGAGCTCATTACCTTGAAAGGCGTTGGGTATCGATTGGTGAGGAAGCCATAAAACACTATATTTAAGCGTCTTAAAAACAATTTCGAAAACTAAACAGGCTATCGAGGCACATTCGCTCAATCTATAAATCCGTCATTCAACTTTAGTTTTCGTCATTCAGTCTATCCGAATAGGTCGAGTCTTTCTTAGTGCTATTAATTAGCCGAAAATTAAAGGTAATGAAGTATTTATTAATTTGTTGTCTCATGCTAACACTTGTCGGCATCTCTCAAGGACAATCCAAATTCACCGTATCAGGAGAAGTAAGTGACAAATCAAGCGGAGAAACTCTGATTGGCGCAGCGCTTTTTGTGAATGGAACGGGAGTGGCCATTTCAAATGAATACGGTTTCTATTCATTCGATTTGCCTGGCGGAATTTTTACTATTGAAATAAAATACATTGGACTAGAGACCAAATTAGTAGAAATAGATCTCAAAGCAAATACTGTTTTAAACATTTCCCTTGAGTCTCCGACTAAAACTTTGTCAGAAGTGGTGATTAGTTCTGTAGCGAAAAATGAACAAATTCAAAGCACAGAAATGGGTGTAAAGACGCTAAGTTCAAAGGTGATTAAGCAGTTACCAGCCGTTCTTGGGGAAGCTGATGTTTTAAGGGCAATCCAATTATTACCAGGAGTCTCAACAACTAGCGAAGCGTCTTCGGGGTTCAATGTTCGTGGAGGAAGTGCGGACCAAAATCTAATACTTCTCGATGAAGCTACTATATTCAATGCGACTCACTTATTTGGGCTATTTTCGGTATTCAACTCAGATGTGATAAAGGAAGCGAAGCTTTACAAAGGAGGGGTACCAGCAACCTATGGAGGTCGTTTGTCATCGGTTCTTGATGTTAGACAAAGAGAAGGAAATTCAAAGAAATTTGTTCGGGAAATGGGGATTGGACTCATTTCGAGTAGGGCATTAATAGAAGGCCCTATTGGTAGAAAAAAGGATGAGGATGCTCGAGGGTCATTTATAGTAGCAGGCAGACGATCTTATGTTGACTTGTTTACTAATCTAACACAAGAATTCAGAAATAACCAACTTTTTTTCTATGACCTAAACTTAAAAACGAATTACGCTCTCAATGCTAAAAATCGTCTTTATGTTAGTGGGTATTTTGGAAGAGATAATTTCAAGCTTCCTGGACTAGTGGGTGCGAAATGGGGCAATTCATCAGGAACAATAAGATGGACCAGAAGTGGAGGAGAAAAGTGGTTTGTTCAAACATCATTAATTGCCAGTCAATACGACTACAATTTGGACAATCTACGCTCTGGTTATGAGTTCACATGGAAGTCAAATATTATCAATTACAACCTCAGACCCCGCGCTACATATTATCTAAATGATAAAACTACTATACGATTTGGTGCTGACGCACTTTACTATAATTTTCGCCCAGGGCAAATCAATCCTCTTAAAAAATCACCAATTAAAGCACAGGAATTCCAGCAGAATTATGCTAGCGAAGTTGCCTTTTATCTAGACAATGAGCAGAAAGTCACAAGTAAACTTGCAATTCAATATGGACTTCGTGCATCATATTTTTTGAGATTAGGCGGAGAAAGAATTAGAGAATACTCGAATGATAATCCTTTAACATATAATGAGATATTTAATACCTATAGTCAAAACACAATTATTAGTGAACGCCAATACGCACGAGGAGAAATTATTTCAAGGAATAGTGGATTAGAACCGCGATTGAGTATAAGATACAAATTATCAGAGCTTGAATCGTTTAAATTCGGATATAATAAAATGTATCAGTATGTTCATCTGATCTCCAACACTACCTCTCCTACACCATTAGATGTTTGGACTCCTTCAGGGCCGTACATAGACCCTCAGAATGCTGATCAATATGCACTTGGATATTTCAAGAACACAAAAAATGGGAAATTTGAAATCTCCTCAGAGGTTTACTACAAAAAATTAAATAATATAACAGATTTTATTGACGGAGCTGATTTACTATTCAATGAGAATATTGAATCACAAATTGCAAAAGGTAATGGCCGGTCTTATGGAATAGAACTTCAAATCAATAAGACGGAAGGAAAGTTAACGGGATGGATAAGCTACACCCTATCCAAGTCTGAAGCAAAAGTTACAGGAATTAACAATAATAAATGGTACAGCACCAATAGTGACCAACGTCACCAACTAAATGTTATCGCCTTTTATAAACTAAATAAAAGGTTGGAGCTCAGTGCCAATTTCATCTATGGATCAGGAAGACCAGTTACCTATCCATCAGGAAAATATCAAAGCAACGGTCTTATTGTAGCAGACTTTAGTAGCCGCAATTCAGGGAGGTTACCTGATTATCACCGCCTAGATATATCGGCAACTTTAAATCCTAAAGAAGAAGCCAGAGTTAAGGGACAATGGGTATTTAGCATAATCAATGTTTATAACCGTTTAAATGCGGCGTCTATCTTCTTTAGAGAAATCAGCGAACTAAATGGCGTTGAGCTTGCTACCGGCACAACAGAGGCAGTACAAATTGCTTACTTCCCAATTATCCCTTCCGTTACATATAATTTTAAATTCTAATAGATATGAAATTGCAACTCAATTATAAAATAGTGATAGGCTTATTCGTAATTCTATCGACGACCGTTTCCTGCGAAAAAGTGGTTACCGAAAATCTGAACGAAAATGGCACCATTCGAAGATTGGTAATAGACGGTGGTTTAGAGCTAAACCCATTACGGCCTGATCAATCTCAAAAAATAAGACTTACAACAAGTCTTCCGTACTTGTCTCAGGGCACTATTCCGGCGGTTACTGATGCAGAAGTGCATGTAGAGAGTAATGGCTCGATATACTCTTTTGAACACACTCAAGACGGGTGGTATGAATCAAATGAAATGGATCTATCTATAAATGGCACTTATACGCTAAATATAGACTGGGAAGGAAATCGTTATAGTACCTCAAGTACAATACTACCATCTCCAGAGATAGATACACTTTACTATGCCTATGAAGAAGCTACAAGTATAACCGAAGAAGGATACTTTGTTAGACTAGATCTTGCTGATCCTGGGGGCATAGATAACTATTACTATTTCAAAACCTTCGTAAATGGAATTCCTTTCATCATACCCGATAGAGGAAACAATCGTACATTATTGCTTTCTGACAAATTCTTCGACGGGCAGACAAGTTTTGGCGTAAACCCTAATGAGGAAATAATTGCAGAGCCTGGGGATGAAGTTACCGTTCAATTACTAGGAATTTCCAAAGGTCACTATGACTATCTTTACAACATATTTACTCAAACGGGTAATCAAGGGTTGAGCGTAGTCGGAAATCCGCCACCAGCGCCAATTAGAAGCAATGTCATTAACAAAACGAAACCATCTTTATATCCAGTAGGATATTTTTACACCAGTTATGTATCAGAAAAATCGATACTTATTCAGTGAGATTAGAAAGACAAGGCTTCTAATTTATAGTGTTCTACTAGTTCTTTTAGTAGTTTACAATGTTACCATTGACTTCGTTAATAATGATAGTATTCGTGATATAATTCTCGAGTCAATTATCTTCGTCCCAACCATAAGCTTAGGGCTGTTACTTCTTTTAGTTTCTCAAAAATGGATAATGAATACCACTCAAAGTATAAGTTTGTCCTATAAATCAAAAATCGTAAATCCAAGAACAATAAAAATATTTGGATTTTTGATTGCCTCTTTTTTGATCTCATCAGTTATAAGAACTATCTCGTATTTTATCATGAATGATGAAGAAAATGAAAGGTTTTTTAACTCCATTTTATTTCTGTATTTGTTGATTACCCTCACTACTTTTGGAATAATTTTCCTAATTGAAAATCTACTTGTCAAAGTAATCACAGAGAAAAGATTAAGGAGCGATATTTCAGAAATAGAATATGAAAGAAATAAGTTTCAACAAATTATTTTAAAGAAACAACTAAGTCCGCATTTCCTCTTTAATTCATTTTCTTCTTTGCTTGGGTTAATACAAAAATCCCCTGATGACGCCGAAAAATTTGTTATTCACCTTGCAAATATCTACCGCTCTTCAATGCATAAAGATGACGAGCTCGTAATAACTTTACAGGAGGAATACAATAACTCCGATTCATACTTGCAGCTAATGATGATGAGGCATCCAGATGCTATAAGACCAAATATAGTTGGGGATATGGATTCAACTGAATATTTTTTGCCCCCTTTAACCCTACTATCATTAATAGAAAATGCAGTAAAACACAACGCGTTTAGCAAAGAACAGCCTTTAATGTTAACCATCAAGCGCGAAAAAGATACTGTTGTAGTTTCAAACGTATATAAACCTCGTTCAACTGACTCTACAAGAAATGGGGGTACTGGGAAAGAGAATCTTGCAAAGCAATTTCGTCTATTAGAATATCCTGAGCCCGAGTACAAGATAGAAAATGATTTGTTCCAAGTAAAAATTCACTTAATAACAATCTACTAATGATAAGCGCCATCATTATTGAAGACGAGCAACTTGTATCAGATCAGCTCAAATTGATTATAAGCTCCTTGAACTCCAATATCAAAGTGGAGAAAACAATTTCCAGTGTCCCAGAAGCGCTGGAATATCTGAAATACAATGACCCGGATTTAATATTTTTAGATGTCAATATTAATGAAGTCAACAGCCTGTCCTACTTCGAAGACAAATTGATTAAATCCAAAATTATTATTACAACAGCATACTCTGAATTTGCTATTAATTCATTTTCACTTAATACCATTGACTACCTCATCAAGCCAATTACAAAAGATAAACTCGAAAAAAGTCTCATTAAGTACGCTCAATTCAGCGAAGGCAAAATAGCAAAAATGCATAAGGAGAAGTTTCTAGTTAAACTAGGAACATCCTACAATATAGTATTCACAAAAGACATTAGCTACTTTGTTTACGAAAACAAATACACTACAGCAGTTGGGTTCAATGGAAAAAAGTACTTATTGGAAGACACGTTATTATCTCTGGAAGAAGAATTAAACCCAAACGACTTTCTTAGAATAAATCGCAAGTTTCTAATTTCTATACCCTCCATTCTTAAGATCAATCAAATCTCTCAATCTCGGTTAAGAGTGCATTTAACACCTGAACCTGAGAACAACGAAGTGATTCTGGTTTCAATTGACCGAATCGGTCGTTTCAAAAAGTGGTTGAATAAGTGAATCTATAATAAAATCTAGTCTTTGCATATACTTTACTCAGATGACAAATTCATAAAATTAAAATGCGCCTAAATTCTCAAAGTTTCCAATGAGATGCAACATTCTGATTTTACTATTTTCGACAAGTCGAATTTGGATGATTGAATCAGGAAAGTGAATGATATCTCTTGATAATCCTCCATCGAAAGGTCCCTTGAATTGGACCTTGCTTTTATGGCTTATTGAAATATTCAACTGTAAAGTATTGCTCGTCATTTGAATCTCATGTTTGTCTTCACTTGAATTTAAAATAGAAACAGTAAAATTCTTTAAAGAGCGAAAATCTACCTGTTTTTGATCAAAACGAACATGACCAACATGTCTGATGAATTTTCGACCGATCCATTCAATTTCGGCTCTTGAAAAAAGAAGACTAACCGCAGGATCATTCGGATCCACCGCATGAAGCCAATAATAGGTTTCAGGAAAAGATGTTCCCCAATTCTTTTCCAAATAGCCCGGTTCGTTCTCAATTATGAACCGTTCATTCTTTTGTTTTATTTCACCCGACACCCAGTGTCCTGCATTTAAAACAGCGTGATAGCATGGAAGATTAGGGAGAAAATAACTGTAACCCATTGAATTTCTGAATGTCTTTGACACTTGGTTATTCATTAATTTCAAATGAATAGTAAAGTCATTCGTTTTAATATTAATAATCTCAGTGGTTAATACGTTCTCGCCCATTCGAACAATGTGTTGGTGAGGATCGCATGAAAACGCATTTCTGTTAAAATAGATGATTTCGTTTACCTGATTGGGAAAGAGAATCTGAATGAATCCAAATTTATCCTGGGTATTTTGGGTAGCGTAACCATAAATGATTACAATGGATGCCTTTTGTTCCTTTGAGTAAATTTTTTGAAACCACCCTTCAAAAAATTTATTACGTTCAAGATTACCCCGAAGTGTTGTTGGCTTGAAAATTCTGAGCATTGAACGTTTCTTTTTTAAATCTAAGTTAAGGATATCCGGGACTATGTTTTGCATGGAAGACGCAGTTTTATAATTTTCATTTTGCGCTCTCACCTATTTTATAGCTTACTTTTAGCCAGTCTTCCCGTTGTTTTATCGTTGACAATTTTACCGATCCAAAATAGGTTGTATTAACAATTTTTACCCCTGAAAATCCTAGTATCCCTCTTTTCATGATTTTTCCTCCGGGATTTCCAACAATCCATTTGTAATACCAGGGTGGGGAATCCATTGTGGATATAATTCTTGCTGACTTTCCTTTTAACAATTTATCCCAGCTTACAATATTTTTACCCATTCGGTCGTGATACTTGAAGGCAAAACCAGGTGAAAACACCATTTCAAAAAACAATCCTAACAAAGCAGGTAAACCTGCCCACCATGTAGGATATACGAATACCATATGATCAGACCAACTGATAAGTTCCTGTGCCTTTACCACATCTCCTTCAGGTACATATACTTTATCATGTCCGTATCGCAAATACTTAACTAAATCTAAATCCCTTAAATTCAATGTTTTTACATCATGCCCCGAAGAAATTGCACCGTCTTCATATGCCTTAGCTAAAGCTGAACAGAAACTATTTTCTCTGTTGTGACAATTAAGAATTAATATTTTCATCGTTTTTGAAGTATTAATTAGAAAATTAATATTAATTGAAAAACATCTCGCTGTTTTTATCTCCTCGAGATGGCGATGCTCCCAGCCCCTTGAACTTTAAACTAAGGTAGATATAATTTAATTTTTTAAACTTGCGGTATGCAGCAACAGAAAATATTTATTCGATCTCCAACTCAATTTCAGCATAACTCAATGCAGTAAAAATGCCTAAACCGCCATTAACATTACTTTTAATTGGCGCTGGCTGGCCGAATGGGTTGAAATTGGACTGACGTGCTGTTGCCACCGACTGTAAAAAATCGTAATAATCTTTAGGCATACTATAAAGTCTAGTCATTACTTTTTGATCTCTTTCAAACCGAAAACTTGTAAAAAAACTAAAAGGTTGCCCGTTAAACAAATCATCTGTAGTTATAAAACTGAAAGTTGATTCTTCATCAACAACAGTATCAGAAGGAAAAGCAACAATTCGATAGAAATCAATTTCTGAAGCTTCATCAACGAATTCCAAACCAACTCTTGCAAGATTTTGATCATTAAAATCATAAACAGCAGTATCTATTTCTATAGGATTTACATACTTCGTAGAAGCGAATAACTCCTTCCCTTCTATGTCACGAATATAAAGCTTAAACTCATCACCGTTCTGTAGTGTTAAAATTGTAGGATTGTAATAATTGTAAACCTTGTTGAATGTCGGGTCAAAAAAGAAAGCGTTCTGAAGAGTGTCGACAATTCCGTTGTGGCTCAATGTTACTAAAGCGTTTTCAACCAAATTAATGATTCTGTCATCAGTATAGTTTACACTTTCTTGCAGTAAACATCGAAGAGGCTTACCATTTTCAAGGTAGAACTCAACAGTAAGTTTAGGGGCATACTCAGGCAATTTCAAATCTATATCTCTGTTGCATGAAGCTAGAGCTATCAAAAAGCCTAAAAGAAATGGTGGTAATTTCATTGTTGTTAAAATTTAAAGTTGTATGTAACTGATGGAAGTATAGGAATAAGCGAAACCAATCTTGGTCGGAACCCAACGGTTTGTTCTTGATCATTTTCGATTTCTTCATACCGAACAAAAAATGGATTACGCCTACTGTAAGCATTATAAAGACTAAAAGTTAAATCAGCTTCCCCTCTTTTTGATTTTAATTTAAATACTGCTCCCAAATCTAATCTGTGATTTGCGGGCATTTGGAAATCGTTTCTGCCTGAATAGTCGGGAATAGCATCTATTTGAGAAGGAAGTATGTTTTGAAATGCCATTCGTCCACTTGCAATACTCGCAAAATTGCCAGTTCCATATACCCAAGAGCCACTTAATGACCATCGTTTGTTTAATTCGTGCATAATAACTATTGAAACATCGTGTCGTCTATCAAATCGAGGAAAAAACGGTATACCATTATTTATT
>JBILSZ010000036.1:0-24662 GCA_044371755.1 Flavobacteriales bacterium
GTATGACGAATGTACAACTCAAATCGTACAGAGCGCTTCACATTTTATACTTTTGTCAAAAAGGGAGTACGAAATGTCGATTCAAGTGAATAAAGTTGCAAAGGTATACGGCCAACAGCGCGCGCTAAATGGAGTGAGCTTCGATATATCAAGCAGCGATGTAGTAGGTTTTCTTGGTCCTAATGGTGCGGGAAAAAGCACGATGATGAAAATCATCACCTGCTACATTCCACCAACGGAGGGTAATGTGAGTGTGTGTGGCCTCGATGTGATGAAAGAAAGCATTGAAGTGCGCCGCCAAATAGGCTATTTACCAGAACACAATCCTCTTTATCTCGACATGTATGTAAAGGAATATCTTTCATTTATTGGAGAAATTTATAAAATTCCAAACCTCAAAAAGCGTGTGTCAGAGATGATTGAACAGGTAGGTTTGGGGCCAGAGTCTCATAAAAAAATTGAAGCACTTTCGAAAGGTTATAGACAACGTGTAGGACTTGCTCAAGCTATGATTCACAATCCGAAGGTGCTCATTCTCGACGAACCGACTAGTGGATTGGATCCCAATCAACTTGTAGAAATTCGAGCGCTTATCAAAGAAATTGGGCGTGAAAAAACGGTAATGCTTTCGACGCATATCATGCAAGAAGTAGAAGCTATTTGCAATAGGACGATTATCATTAATAAAGGAAATATTGTAGCAGACAAACCGACCTCTGAACTTAGAAGTAACATACAGAGCGGCGGATATGAATTGCAGGTGGAATTTAGTGGAATCATTAGTAGATCGTCGCTCTTGAAAATCAAAGGAGTGGCTGAAGCAAAAGAGGATGGAAAAAACATGTGGCTCATTTCGACCAATACCTCAGAAGATATTCGTAAAGACCTAGCTGAAATGGCTCTACAACAGCAGATTGCAGTCTTAAGTATGAGTAAAAAAGAGCAGCGTTTGGAAGATATTTTCAAAGAATTAACAGGGGCTAAAGCCTCCGCCCCCATTGAAGGATAGATTAGATTTGCAGCATGATCCAAGAAGCATCATTTACAGGAGTTATCAGAATAATATTCTACATTATTCTTATCAGCTTTATCATTCGCTTGGTGGCGAGGCTAGCGCTTCCTATTGTAGTAAAAAAAGCAGAAGATAACATGCGCAAGCGTGCAGATAATTTTTATAAATCTCAGCAGCCACAGCGCCCGGAGGGTGATGTAAAAGTAGAGAGCAACAAGAAAAAAGAAAAACGCGAAATCGACGGTGAGTACGTAGATTACGTTGAAATAAAAGACTAAACCAACCCTATGAAATCAATCCTTCTCAAAGCCCTTCCACATGTAGCAGCGGTAGCTATTTTCCTCATACTCGCTTCTACCTATTTCTCTCCTGTATTTGACGGATACAGCTTGAGACAAGGTGATATCAATGAACACGTGGGGATGTCTAAAGAAATTGCGGATTACAGACTGATGAACGGAGAGGAACCTCTTTGGACCAATTCAATGTTTGGCGGAATGCCCGCTTATCAAATTTCTGTGATTCATGAAAACAATTGGTTGAGACATGTTGATCAAGCATTGAAATTATATATGCCTGTGCCCGTTGGGATTCTATTCATGGCGATGTTGGGTTTCTATATTTTCACTCTTTGTTTGCGCTTGAATCCTTGGTTGGGAATACTTGGAGGAATTGGATTTGGATTTGCGACCATCAACATCTTGTACCTTGGCGCCGGTCACGTATCGAAGGTAAATGCCATCGCATACATGGCGCCTGCGCTCGGAGGATTATTGCTTGCCACACGTGGCAAATGGATATTAGGAAGCGCAATTTTTGCATTATTCTTTTCTCTTAATGTTGCTGCCAATCACCTTCAAATGACCTACTACCTAGCCATTCTGTTAGGTGCGGTAGCAGTAGCGGAAGGAATAAGATTATTAATTGAAAAACAATTTGGATATCTAGTGAAGGCTGCTAGCGCGCTCATCGTAGCGGCGGGTATAGCAATATTGCCCAACATGAGCAACCTCCTCACCACATACGAATACAGCAAATTCACCACACGCGGTAAAACAGAGCTTACCATTGAGCCAGATGGAATAGAGAAAGATCAAACTTCTATCAAAGGTCTTGAAACGAATTATATTTTGGAATACAATTTTGGTAAAGGAGAAGCGTGGTCTCTCCTGCTACCAAACGCCAAGGGCGGACAATCTGCTGCTATTGGAAGTGATAAAGAACTGCTTCAAAAAGTGCCACGTCAATTTAGAGAAGACATTGGTCAAAGCAATCGCTATTGGGGAGAACAGCGTTATACGGGTGGAGCATTTTACTTTGGAGCCGCAATTATGTTTTTATTTATACTCGGATTAATTCTTGTGAAAGATGCAATTAAGTGGCCGTTTCTTATTCTCACATTTATAGCTCTTGGCCTTGCATCAAAGGATGCTGGTGGAATCAATGACTTCTTCATCAACAATTTCCCGATGTACAATAAGTTTCGGGATTCAAAAATGATTCTAGTTATTATACAAGTGATGGCACCAGCAATGGCAGTGCTGTTTTTGGACAGACTATTCAAACAAGAAGGGCTCATTGGAAACAAGAAACTCTGGATGGGAAGTGTAGCAGGTGTTGCACTGATTGGATTGATTTTATTGGCTTCTCCGTCGATTACGGGTCCGTTTTTAAGCCAAGCGGAAACGGCACAATTTAGCGAACTTGAATCACAGCTTCAAGATCCAAAACAAATCGCAATGTACGATGAGTACAAAACAGCGTTGATGGACATTCGCGTGGAAATCTTTAAGGCAGATGCAGGCCGCACTCTCCTCATATTCTTGGTGTGCGGAGTATTGGTAATTGTTTCTATGTTCAAGAAGATTCCCAATCAAGTGTTGATTGGTGTGATGGCTATAGTAGTTCTTGCTGATCAAATGACAGTAAGCCAGCGCTATCTGAACACTGATAAATTGAAAGGCAATTATGTTAGCTATCAAAAAGCAGATCAAAAAGCATTGCCTCACGAGCCTTCGCAAGCAGATCTTTTCATTTTAGAAAATGAAAAACCAATGGTTTCAAATATCATTGACGAGTCAAAAGCTCTTTTAGCTAAAATGAATGAAAGCCACTTGTATCAAGGCATACGTGATAAAGAGAAACTTGCACTCATCGCTGATTTTGGAGCGTTGAATTTAAATAGTGATTACCGCGTATTATCGTTGGGTAATCCATTCAATGAGGCGCGCACCAGTTATTTTCACAAGAGCTTGGGAGGTTATCACGGTGCAAAATTGAAGCGCTATCAAGAGATGATAGAATTTCACATTCAACCAGAAATGCAATTGATGATGGACAGTTTGAAAACAGCAGCCGACGTAAGCATTCTAGGTGAATTAAGCGTATTAAACATGCTCAACACGAAATATATTGTTTACAATCCAGAAGCACCACCCATTGTGAATCCATTTAGAAATGGCGAGGCTTGGTTTGTAGATGAAATCATTACCGCAGCAGATGCCAATGAAGAAATTTCAAAATTAAAGGGCATTGACACAAAAAGAAAAGCTGTTGTACACAACGAGTTTACAGGCATCGCTAAAGCAACCGCCGTCACAGATAGCACGGCTGAAGTGAGCCTTGTAGAATACAAGACTAACGCGTTAAAATATCAATCAAAAAATAGCTCTGAAAGCTGTATTATCTTCAGTGAAATTTATTATCCCGCAGGCTGGAATTGTTACATTGACGGCAAGGAAGCTCAAGCATTCAGAGCAAACTATATTTTAAGAGGAGTGAATGTACCAGCAGGCGAACATACGATTGAATGGAAATTCGAGCCAGCGACATTCAACCAAGGCAACACCTACTCTCTAGCAGGGTCAGTGCTACTATTGTTATTAGTCTTGGGAAGTTTATTTTATGAAATAAAAAAGAAGGCATAAAAAAGACATCAAAAACCGAACGTTCATTCGGTTTTTTATCAAAAAAACAAGAGAGGAATTCATGGTAAAGGTTTAACTTCAAGTGTTGCCACTAAATTAAGAAGTTTTTCCTTTTCTCACTAAAACGACCAAATGTGCGAATAAGACCGCTGGGACGATAAAGCTTGGCAGCCATGAAAAAGGGAAGTGAGTGACCGCATAATTAGGGCGTTCAAAATCCCAAGCTTGAATAGGGCTTGGAGCCGCTCCAAATGCAGTGATTACTATGATAAGAAGACTAATCACGCCAAGAATATTCCAAATTTTAAGCACTTTCAAACTGAACCAGCCTTTTTGAAAATGTCCGTATGCCATGATGGGGGCCGTAATTCCGAATATGATATCGAAATTATGACCATAGAAAGTCATGCTCCAAGGCACCTGTTTATAGAAAGCCAGCCAATACAAAGCAATCTCTACTGGAATTCTAATAACATGTAGCCACGTCAATGTTTGCAAAGACAAACCTGAGATAAAATGTTTTCCTCTTCCTGTAAACAGTAATAAACTTAATATGACTAACGTAGTTGCAACTGGAAATGTAAGATGTGGCGGCATTGCTTCGCGATCCATGTACCAGCGATTCAATGATAAAGTACTTTGAAAAATAACCCAAGCCAGCATTAATAGAGCGATGGCGTGCATGCGCTTGCGCACGCGATCATTTCCAAAAATCAAAGAACTTACAATGAATAAATAGGTGACAAGCGTAATGGCGATGAAAAAGAAATTGAGCCAACTGGGGACATCTAACATATCGTGCAGATTTGCCTCAAATGTAAGTGCTACTAATCAAGAAACAAATGTTTTTCGTCGGCAGTGGGGAGGCGGCAGCTATCACTTTTGCCAAACCAACCATAGCGGCGCTTGGCGATGAAATAATAAACGGCATTTCTTACAAAAGCTGGAAGAATAAGAAAAATACTGAGGATTTTCCAAAGCCCACCAACATCGAGTAATAGTCGCAACACTGCGGTGGAACTTACCAGATACTTTCCATCTCGGTAGTACACTACCGTGTCGAGATTATCAACTTGAATTTTTGTCAAAAGCCGCTTTGCTGTATAGCCTTGGAGGGGTGCAAAACGTAACTTATGACCGCGATCGGTGCGGATCAAAAAATCTACGGTCTTATTGCAAAGACCACAAACGCCATCAAAAAATACGATTCTTTTAGGAAAGCTCTCCACGCTGCTAAGTGTTTTTACGAATATAGTAAAAATCAGAATTGCAATACTTTGTTTATTTTCGTTTCGAATCTACTCCTATGAACCAAAACAAGAAAGGCGTCTGGCTCACCGTGCTCGTAGCGGCAATCGGATATTTTGTGGACGTTTACGACCTCCAACTTTTTAACATCATTTCTAAATCTAGTCTTCGGGGTATTGGTATCACTGACCAAGCCATCATCGATCGATATGACTATCTACTGTTGTTGTGGCAGCTGGGAGGAATGTTGGTGGGAGGAATATTTTGGGGCATCATGGGCGATAAAATGGGGCGCAAAAGCGTACTCTTTGGATCCATCATTATGTACAGTATAGCCAATATCCTCAATGCATTCGTAGTAGATCTGAATCAATATGCTATCATTCGATTTATTGCTGGCTTTGGATTGGCGGGTGAATTAGGAGCCGCCATCACCCTTGTGAGCGAAGTGATGCACAAAGAGAAGCGTGGCTACGGCACGATGATCATTGTGACCATGGGCGCACTTGGCGCCGTGGCTGCAGCCCTTATTAGTAAGGTAGATCTCCAATGGATGGGCTTTGCCAATTGGCAAATGTCTTATCTAATAGGAGGTGCGCTTGGACTGATATTGCTCGCCCTTCGCATGGGGACCTTCGAAAGTACCATGTTTGAAAAGGTGAAAGAAAGCACTGCCTCTAAGGGTAATTTTTTAATTCTTTTTACCAATAAAAAAAGATTAAAAAAATACATCGCTTGCATCCTAATTGGTATGCCTGTCTGGTATTGCGTGGGTATTTTGATTAAATTCTCTGAAAAATTTGCCGTCACCAATGCCATATCGGGAGAGGCCATCAATATTGGCTTTTCGATCATGTACAGCTTCATCGGCTTGAGCTTTGGTGACTTGCTCAGCGGCTGGCTTAGTCAATTTTTTAGGAGTAGAAAAAAAGTCATCAATGGCTACCTTGTGGCTACCCTGCTGCTGGTATTTGCATATCTTTTTCTAACTGGAATCTCCTCTTCCCTGTTCTACTTCTTATGCTTCATGATTGGAACAGCCACGGGCTATTGGGCGCTTTTTGTAAGTATGGCTGCCGAACAATTCGGCACCAACATCCGTGCGACCGTAACCACCACTGCACCCAATTTTGTGCGAGGCGCAGTGATTCCCGTAACCCTTACCTACAAATGGTTGGAAACTCAATCCAACGACATTACAGCGGCACTAATCATTGGTATTATCGTTTTAGCGCTGGCTTTCATATCATTAGCCAGCCTTCAAGAGACATTTGGTAAAGATTTGAATTATATTGAAGAAGATTAATTCGAGGAACAGGTTGTTGTTCAATTGAATCATCTCAATATCAAAAAAAGCTAATACACAAATGAAAACAATTCCGCAACGGAATAAGTTTTACATTTGCTATGTCCCTTATGAATTGTACTACGCTACGGTCTTTCCGATCAGCCTTGCGCAAAACCGTGAATGTCATTCCCGGAGGTTGGCGTAATACCCTCAGTTTTAGTCTCCATACCTCTATAGACGGCATTTCCAACGATTTGTGGGATAGTTTAAATCATCAACAAAGTATATTTTTGGACTATGGCCAGCTCAAAGCCCTAAGCGATCCGTTGAATACTGATGTTAAATTCTATTTCTGCCAATTTTACGAAGCCAAAACACCTGTTGGTATTGCAGTATTTCAAATAGCAAAACTTGAGGCAGATGGACTTCATGAGCGCCTTGGGGCTGGAAAATTTGGAGAAGCGCTTGGTCGTAAGTTTTTACCCCAAGACAAATCTTACCTATTGTTGTGTGGAACCGCCTTTGCCACAGGCGAACATGGTTTTTCTTTTAAACCTGAAATTCCTGTACAACGGGCCATGAACGGCCTTTGTGAAGCGTTAACCGAAATAATATCACTCGAGGACAAGAGCGAACAACCGATCACAGCAATGCTCATTAAAGATTTTTACGAGTCGTCTTTCTCTGCAGCTTATGCGCTCGATGATTGTGGCTTTAGAAGTTTTGATGTGGACGCCAACATGGAAATGCCTTTACTCGAAGAATGGAATTCACTCGAGGATTACCTACAATCCCTAAATTCCAAATTCAGAACGAAAGCCCATGCAGCCTTCAATAGAAGTGAAGATTTGAGAGTGGTTGAATTGAATGACAAGGAAATTAATCAGCACCGCGATCGTATTCAAGAGCTTTATGATACCGTGCACGATAGAGCGGATTTCAAAATTGGTCACCTCAATTGCGCATTGCTCTGTCGTATGAAAAAAGAGATGGGTGATAAATTCATTTTTAGAGCCTATTTTTTGGAAGAAAAGATCATTGGCTTTTCTATTGCTTTCAATGCTCCTCATCAACTAGAGGCCTTTCTTGTAGGCATCGATTATCAATACAATCAGCAGTATGCTTTGTATTCCCGCATGTTGTATGATTATATCGATTTAGGAATTAAACTGCGCGCTTCTAAAATCACCTTTGGTCGCACCGCAGGTGAAATAAAAAGCACTGTTGGTGCTTTTCCTGTAGCGCTAAAATGCTGCATTCGTCATCCCGGTAAGCTCTCTAATGTTCTATTAAATATTATCTTCAAATATGTCGAGCCCGAGACCTTTCCTGTTCGCAATCCATATAAGGAAGTGACGCTAAAAAAACTCGTCCAATTGGGCTATCATCACACATGAAAACGGCCATCAACGAGCGGCTGCTCTTATTTATTCTAGCGGCGATTCAATTCACCAACATCGTGGACTTTATGATCATGATGCCAATGGGTGATATTTTGCAAAAGCAGCTTCAAATTACGCCTTCACAATATGGATGGCTTGTAAGTTCTTATGGCCTTGCGGCGGGAGCTACAGCATTTGCTGGCGTATTTTACCTAGATAATATTGATAGAAAACGTGCGCTGATCTTTGCATATCTGGGCTTTATGATTGGAACCATGAGCAGTGCAATTGTTCCAAACACTTCTGACCCACATTTGAATTATATATTATTTATTGGCACACGCATTCTCACAGGATTAACAGGAGGTCTTTTGGGCGGATTGGTGATGAGTATTGTTGGTGATGTGATACCGCTGGAGCGCAGAGGACGCGCGATGGGTACTATCACCCTAGCATTTTCTTTGGCCTCCATTTTAGGAATGCCGCTCACGCTTACGCTCGTTGATTTTTTCAAAAACAACTGGCATGTACCATTCTATCTTGTGAGCGCATTAAGTCTTCCTATTTGGATTATTGCTTTCCGCGCCATTCCAGCAATGAATGCGCACATGCTCAACCGAACAGTGGCATACAACAGACTTGACACTCTCAAATCGGTATTCTCTAACCCACAACAGCGCAGTGCCCTTGTCTTTACAATGCTACTCGTTCTGGGCCAGTTTACAGTAATTAGTTTTCTTACACCCTATAACATCAACAATGTAGGCCTTCAACAGAATGATGTAAAATATATTTATCTCGTTGGAGGAATATGTACAGTGGCCTCTGGAATGCTTGTCGGAAAAGCGGTAGACAAGTTTGGGCGCTTTCGCATTTTTACCATTTTCGCTTTCATTTCCGTTATCCCTATTCTTATTGCTACCAATCTTTCACACATCGGGTTGTGGGCGGTACTCGCGAATGCTGGATTATTTTTTTCTGTAATTAGCGGAAGAATGATACCAGCAAATACGATCATCACCGCAGTAGTAGATCCAAAGAACCGTGCGGGCTTTATGAGTCTCAACAGCGCAGCGCAATCTATTGCATCAGGAAGTTCCGCTGCCATCGCTGGAATGATTATCTATCAAGCAGATGAACACAGTCCTCTTGAGAATTATAATTATGTTGGTTATCTTGCTATCGCAGCAACGATGCTTGCGCTGGTGGTGCTGCGGAAGCTAAAGAAGATGGAATAGCCAAGTTCGAAATTCGCAATTCACAATTCGGAATTCGCAATTCGGAATTTCGAATTTGGAATTTCGAATTCATCTTCAATTCAACGCGAAATTCGCTTCACCTTGTTTCATTAAACGATAGTGATGTGCTAAGCGAGCAATTAAAACACTAAAAGTTTGAATCGCATTTGTTGTATCATCTGATATCGGTTCTTTCTTCAAACGGAGTACCATCAAACCATACAATGCAGTGAGACATGTTTCGATATCGTTCGTAGACTTCCCATCTGTTCGTTTGAGATAATCTTCGATATTTGGTTGAGCGGCGTTATAAGCCTGGATATAAGTCTTATCTTTTACAAGATTTAATAGCGTATTGTGCAAATAATTTAATTCAAACACCAGCTCATGCACTTCTGAAATATGGCCACGATGCTCCACACGTTCGCTTCGCATGCGCTTGATCAAATCTTTAAACCAATTTAATTCATTTTGAAATGCTTCTTCATTAGGTGTAAATGATTTTACAAATTCACCAATAGCGTCAGCATCAAAATACATCGCACGCACCAAATCCTCCATCTGCCAGATGAAAAGCACATACTCAGCAATGTTCTCTTTCTTCTTTTGTTCCGCTAATATCATCTGCACTACTTATTTCTGCTCATTCTTTTTTTCCTCATCATACAACACATTCAGTCTATTGATCACATCCGTGGTGATATCATAGGCATTATTTCCATAAAGAATAAACTGAGTACCTTCTTGATAGTTCACCACATAGTCGATGCCTTTTTCTTTGGTGTAGGTTTTCAAAAATTCCTGAACTTTCGCTAATAATTCTTTCTGCATCTCCGACTCCTTCTTCATCACCCCTTCTGATTCTTTTGCTTGAATGTCCTCCATTTCCATTTGAAGGCGTGCCATTCGTTCTTCGATTACGCGCGCTTCGTCATCGGGCAATTGCTTGCTCTGAGCATATTGCATCAACTCTTGCGCTTCCGCTTGACGCTTTTGCATCTCCTTGCGCACGCGCTCATCAGCAGCTCTATATTTCTGTTCGAGTGATTTGGTACGCTCAGAAATAAACTTATAACGTGCATTCAGGGAGTCGCCATTGATATAAGCCATTATTGGTGCCTTGACGCCTTCTGCACTATTGAAGGCGCTGTTCTCGGGCAGAGCAGCAGCTGGCATCTCCGGTGCAGATGACTTGTTGACGAACAAATAAATCACAGCTCCCAAGAGCAACACGTTCAAACCGATGAAAACTTTCTGAATCATATTTTATTTCTTTAAATCATTATAAGCTATTCCAAAATCAGTATGCATCCCATTAAATCGCGACATGGTTCCCTCGAGCAACTCAGGTGTAATGAGTTTTTTCACATCCTCCACTGAAGGCACACTTTCATGACTGATTTTATATGTCTGTTTGTATTGACCACCTTCGATTTCAATCAACCACTTGTCCATGTAGGACATAATGGAAATTTTCACCTTTGGGTGGGGAATATTTGCAACCAATCTCATGCGACAAATGTAGGATTTCGTTTCTTCGCAAATGCAATGTTAGAATAATGTTGAATAAAACCCCGCATTTTCGCCATCCTGCCGTCCGCGATCTCGCGTGGGTGATTGGTTCGACTCCTATGTTAGACGACCCTAACAAAAAGTCTGGCCTCAATCTAATTGATAATCAATGGGTGGAAGACCGCTTCACCCGCCATCTTGACTGGATTTATAAGCAAGATGAGGATCCGACGCAACTTATGAACTACCTCGCCAATGAACATATAGAGCTTGTCGGCAAGCGCTTTGAAGCATTGATGAAGTATTGGTTCACGCACCATCCTGACTTCCAACTTCTTCTATCCAACATTCAAGTAAAGCAGCAGGAGCGGACTTTAGGTGAAATTGACTTTATCCTCAAAGACCATTGGTCGGAAGAAACCTATCATTTAGAAATAGCCTGTAAATATTACTATGCTCACGCCCCCAGTGCCGATTGGAATGAGTGGTGGGGCCCTAATCATCAGGATCGACTGGCTTTAAAAATGCAAAAGTTTCATGCGCAGACTGGTCTTTTGCGAACAGCCGAAGGACGTGCTGTAATGCGCTCCCATGGACTCAAGCGCATGCCTAGTGCCGTTTTACTAAAGGGTTATCTTTTTTTCCCATACAATCAACTCGGCGCCTATCCAGCGCCACACCTCGCATTCAAACGTCACAATTCAGGATGGTACGTCCATCGCAATGACTTGGCAATATTCAAAGGAGATACACCGCAGTGGGTCATTTTGCCGCGCGCACATTGGCTCGCACCCTATCACAGCGAAAACAATCCCTTGCCTATCCTCACGGGAAGCGAGATGTATGAACTCATTCACGATAAAGATCAAGACCGCGCCTCCCTCGTCGCCCAAATCACCCCCGCCGACAATGGGGAGTTCCGCGAGATCAATAGAGGGATTGTGAGGTGAACGAGAACAAGAACAAGAACGAGAACGAGAACGAGTACGAGAATAATTCAGAATTCGGAATTCAGAATTGCGAATTACGAATTCCGAATTCCGAATTGTTTTTCCCGAATTGCCTTTCTTTGCAGTATGAAAAACCGTGTTTATGTTTTGGTGCTACCATTTCTCCTGCTAGCTCTAACCTATGGTTGCGGTGGCAATAAGGAGAACACAGAAAAAAATCTTGTACCCTTCACAGAAGACTCACTGAAAATCGTGGGAATTTTCCAACGAGCTCTCACCTCAGCGACACCAGACATTCAAATCGACTCGGCACTCGCTTTGGTTCGTCAATCATCGAACAGCTATCAAAGCGCAGACCTCTTTCTTCTTCAAAAAGCCACTTTCAATTTAAGGAGAGGAAATTTTGAAGGCGCTATGGCACTTGCAAAACAAGGCATTCAACTCAATGAAAAATTTACTTCAAAAAATAAAGCCAAGTTTTACAATGTGCAAGGTCACGTATTCAGCTATCAGCGGAATAATACCGAAGCAATTGAGTCTTTCAAAAAAGCCTTGGCCATTTTCGAATCCAATCAAGACAGCCTCAACATAGCCTATATCAACAATAACATTGCAAATATCTTCTTTTCACTCACCGACTACTCTACCGCATACAAACATTCGCGAGCTTCTTTTGATTTCATTCAACACTATCCTCAAGATCCGTACTATGTATCCATCATGAGTGTGCTTGCAATTTCAGAGGCTTTTATAGGAAAAAAAGAAGATGCCCTAAAACACGCGGAGAAAGCATTGTCCTTAACAGAAAACACTCCCAACATTGTTCCGTATGTCCTTAGTCTCTATGCACTCGGCGACATCGCTGTGAGTGAAGATTCATTAGCAAAGGCAGAAACTTACTACAAAAAATCTTTGGCCATTTGTGAGACGTATAAAATCATTCCCTACGCATTAATCAATAAAACTGCTTTGCTCAATGTTTCCGAAAAATCTGGCAAGTATCGCGAGGCTATAGAGTATGGAAACTGGGCCCTTGAATTATCGCAGTTGACACAAAATGAAAACATCCAACTGTCGATTCACAAAAATTTATCGAAAGCTTATAAGGCTCTAAATGATAACGCCAACGCTCTATCGCATCTGTCCACAGCTTATCAACTCAAAGAAGAAATTTCTTCTAAAGAAAATAAAAGCATCATCCACGATTTATTGATTCAATACGAATCGGAGAAAAAAGATAAAGAAATTTCTGAAAATAAAATAAAACTCCTCGAGGACGAGGCAGTCATTCAAAGAGGTAGATTTTTAATAATCCTTCTTTCATTAGGTTTTGTGGTTATTGCAATAATTGTTTACCTATTTATAAAAAATAGAAAACAAGCACTCCTACGCATAGAAAAAGAAAAGGAAAATGAAGTGATGAAAGCCAGTTTGATTGGCGAACAAAACGAAAGGCTCCGCCTCAGTCGTGAGCTGCACGACGGTATCGCTTCGGAAATATTAGGGTTAAAAATCAAAGGCCAGGAAAAAAATGTAGAATCCGCGTGGCTCGAAAGTTTGACCAGCATACACCAAGAAGTTAGACGCATCTCACATAATTTGTCTCCCTTTAAAGTAGAACAATTCGGTCTCACCGAAGCGCTAAAAATTTTCACAATAGAAAATTCAACGCCGCAATGTTCTATTCATTTTTATAGCAATTCAGAAGAAAAATTATCCACTCCTCTATCGCAAGTCATCTATCGTTGCGCACAGGAGTTGATACAAAACGCCCTCAAACACGCCCAAGCCGCAGATATCGACGTTCAGCTTTTCATCGAAAAAGACATACGTCTATCCATTGAAGATAACGGAGTCGGAATGAACAACGAGACACTGGAGCATATTATCATTAAAATAAAATCACAATGGGCTGCCACCGGGATGATAGAAGAAATGCATGGTGAGTCAGCTGTGAATAGCGGAACAACGTATAACTTGATTTTTAAAAAATAAAATGCAATTCAAAAATATAATCATCGCTGACGACCATCCTATTGTCCGCCTAGGCGTGGAGAGTTTCGTCAAACAATTCGATGCAACAATTCATATTGATTTTGCATCCGACTACCAAGACTTACAATTTGTGCTTGCAGAAAGAAAACATGACTTGCTCATTCAAGATGTTTATTTTGGTGAAAAAGATGCACGTGATTTTATTTCGGATATTATCAAGAAGTTTCAAATACCTGTGATTGCTATTTCTACCGATGACAATCCAAATCTCGTAAAAACCCTTTTGGATAAAGGAGTACGAGCATTCGTCTCCAAGTCTGAAAACCTCGAAGAACTTGTGGAAGCACTAAAGACTGTGGCTGCGGGAGAAATTTTTACCAGTGAAGAAATAAAAAAGAAGCTCAGCAAGTATGAGCAAGATTGGAAATCCATTCGTCTCACCAAACGCGAATTGGAAGTGCTGCAAGAGGCAGTGAAAGAACGCACCAATAAAGAGATCGCGGCTGCATTATTCATCTCTGAAAAAACAGTCGAAATCCACAAAACCAATCTATACTCCAAGCTCGGCGTAAAAAATCTCGCAGGGCTTGTTAATCGAGCGCATGAATTGAAGTTGGTGAGGAAATGACCCATTGCCACCGAAGTTTTCATCTGTTTTCCACATGTCTATTGCCCTGAGATGAGAATTTCATATTTTCGCGGCCGATTTCAGAGTTTTTCATGCTCTGCCGGATAGTGGAAACCTACTATTCCCGGCGGATAAAAAAAAAATGCCAAGAGATAAAAGTATTCGCTCGGTCCTCATCATCGGTTCAGGACCCATTGTAATCGGACAAGCATGTGAATTTGATTACTCAGGCTCTCAAGCCGCCAGATCCCTCAGAGAAGAAGGTATCGAGGTAACTCTCATCAATAGCAATCCCGCTACCATCATGACCGACAAGGTAGTAGCCGACAATATTTATCTCCTTCCGCTCGAGCCAGCTTCCATCGAAAGCATTCTACAAAATCATAACATCGACGCTGTATTGCCTACCATGGGCGGGCAAACGGCGCTCAACCTCGCCATCCAGTGTCAAGAAATGGGGCTCTGGGAAGAATATGGTGTGCGTATGGTTGGTGTCGATATTCAAGCTATCGAAATCACTGAAAATCGTGAAGCATTCCGCGAACTCATGGGGCGCATCGATGTTCCTATGGCGCCGCAACTCACCGCAAAGAGTTTCCTCGAAGGAAAGGAAATAGCTCAAAAATTCGGTTTTCCGCTCTGTATCCGCCCTTCATACACCCTCGGTGGTAGCGGCGCAGCACTCGTGTATAATCAAGGCGATTTCGACCGCCTCCTCACCCGAGGTCTTCACCTCTCTCCCATTCACGAAGTGATGATTGATAAGGCCTTGATGGGCTGGAAAGAATTCGAGCTCGAACTACTCCGTGATAAAAACGACAATGTCACCATTATCTGTAGCATCGAGAACTTTGACCCTATCGGCATTCATACTGGAGACTCTATCACCGTAGCGCCTGCCATGACGCTCAGTGACACGACATACCAGCGCATGCGCGACATGGCCATCAAAATGATGCGCGCCATCGGAAATTTCGCAGGCGGTTGCAACGTACAATTCGCAGTAAGTCCAGATGAAAAAGAAGATATCATCGCGATTGAGATCAATCCGCGCGTATCACGTTCATCTGCGCTTGCCTCTAAGGCTACAGGATATCCTATTGCAAAGATTGCATCCAAACTTGCCATCGGTTACAACCTCGACGAATTACAAAATCAAATCACCAAATCCACTTCTGCGTTCTTCGAACCGACACTGGATTATGTGATTGTAAAAATACCTCGCTGGAACTTCGACAAATTCCCCGGCAGCAATCGCGAACTCGGATTGCAAATGAAGTCAGTGGGCGAAGTGATGGGGATCGGTCGTAGCTTCCAAGAAGCGCTGCAAAAGGCTTGTCAATCGCTCGAAATCAATCGCAATGGATTAGGCGCAGACGGCAAAGAATTGCGCGATCAAGACCAAATTCTCAAATCACTCGAACACCCGAGTTGGAACCGACTCTTCCATATCTACGACGCCATCAAACTTGGCATTCCATTCAAAACAATCCAAGAAAAGACACGCATCGACTTTTGGTTTTTGAAACAAATCGAAGAGCTCATTCAGCTAGAAAGAAAAATAGAAAAGTTCAACCTCGAGACTTTGCCAAAAGATCTTTTCTTTGAAGCAAAACAAAAGGGATATGCCGACAGACAAATCGCGCATCTCTTGCGCTGTCTCGAAAGCGAAGTGAACGCAAAACGCACAGAACTTGGCATCAATCGCGTGTACAAACTTGTAGACACATGCGCGGCTGAGTTTGAAGCAAAAACTCCTTACTACTACAGCACTTTTGAATTCGAAAATGAAAGTGTAGTTTCTGATAAAAAGAAAATCGTTGTTCTTGGAAGCGGCCCCAACCGTATCGGACAGGGGATTGAATTCGATTACAGTTGCGTGCATGGTGTATTGGCGGCAAAAGAATGCGGCTATGAAACCATCATGATCAATTGCAATCCAGAAACCGTTTCTACCGACTTCGATACCGCTGATAAGCTCTATTTTGAACCTGTTTTCTGGGAACACATTTACGACATCATCAAGCACGAAAAGCCCGAAGGAGTAATCGTACAGCTTGGTGGGCAAACAGCATTAAAGCTTGCTGCCAAATTACAGAAGTTCGGAATTAAAATCATCGGCACCAGTTATGACAGCCTCGACCTCGCCGAAGATCGCGGTCGATTCTCCAATCTTCTAAAGGAAATGAATATCCCCTATCCAAAGTTTGGAGTGGTAGAAAGCGCCGAGCAAGCGATAGAATTATCACGCGATCTAGGTTTCCCATTATTGGTGCGTCCTAGCTATGTATTGGGCGGACAAAAGATGAAGATTGTGATCAACGAACATGAGTTGGAGCAACACGTGGTGAACATTCTCCGCGACATGCCCGACAATCAAATCTTGCTCGATCACTTCCTAGAAGGCGCCATCGAAGCTGAGGCCGATGCGATTTGTGATGGAAAAGATGTTTACATCATCGGTATCATGCAGCACATCGAACCCGCGGGAATTCACAGCGGTGATTCGTATGCCGTATTGCCGCCCTATAACCTCGGCGACTTTTTGTTGACTCAGATTGAAGAACATACCAAAGCCATCGCGGTCGCTTTGGGTACCGTTGGATTGATTAATATTCAATTTGCGATTAAGAACGATACTGTGTACATCATCGAAGCCAATCCACGCGCCAGCCGCACCGTTCCCTTCATAGCAAAAGCCTATGACGAACCGTATGTGAATTACGCTACAAAAGTCATGTTGGGTGAAAAGAAAGTAAAGGATTTCAATTTCAACCCCAAGCGCAATGGATATGCGATTAAAATTCCCGTGTTTAGTTATGAGAAATTCCCAGAAGTAAATAAAGAGTTAGGCCCAGAGATGAAGAGTACCGGCGAAGCAATCCGCTTCATAAAAGACCTCCGCGATCCGTTCTTTAGACAGATTTACAACGAAAGAAACCTTTATCTGTCGAAATAGGGAACAAGGGAGAAAAGAACAAGGGAACAAGGGAACAAGGGAACAAGGAACAAGGAACAAGGGAATAGGAAATAGGGGATAGGGAAATATGTTCAGGATTTTGTAGAGACGCCATTTATGGCGTCTTTGCGTTTGTAATCATTCAATCTCCCAATCTTTTTTTTGGCGTTCCCGCATACGCGGGGCGGGCTTTCCGCTCCAATCTTTTTCTCGCTTCGCTCAAAAAAGGATTTCCGCTTCAATCCCTAACGCAGCGGCTCCAGATTCGGAATTCGAAATTCAGAATTCAAAATTTAGAATTCAGAATGAATAACAAAAAGTCCCGACGATATCAGGACTTTTTGTTATTTCTCCAAATTCCAAATTCCAACTTCCAATCTCCAAATTCCCGTTCTCGCCGCGCCCCTTCGGGGTTCCCCCCTACTTCTTCCCTATCGAAAAAGTAATGCCGTTACTGATAAGAAGCGGTAAGAAATTATGTTGGAAGGGTTCGCTATTGTATGCCCGGTCTCCCTCCTTGTACCCCATCAAGTCAATGTAAGTAATGCTCGTCATCCAGGCAAAGCGCTTACCGAGGCGCAAAGTGAAACCTGCGGTAGCATTTAGAAAATAATCATGAAAATTATTACGCGACATTTCCCAAACAATGTCATCAGGTGCAAAGCCCATACTCCTATGTGCATAACGATAATTGGTTCGATTCATCTTTACACCGACAAACCATGACGCCTTTGGGCGAACATAAGTATAATCCAACTGAGCCGACCAAGAGTTATAGAGGTAATGATAATCATGAAAACCAAAGAATCCGTGTATGGTCAATGGACCAAAAGGAAACTCATTATAAACGGTATCTGGTTTAAAGGTTTCAAAATGATTCTCATGATATCCCCACATTCCTCGAACGCCAATGATTTTATGAGATTGAGGCTTGAAAAGGTAACCGAGTCCTAATTCGATAGAAGTTTTTTCAGAGCCTATCATAGCACCCGATTGTACTACCCAATTCTCCACTGGACTATAAGCTGCCTGGGCTTCAACATGGGTAGTTCCAATGGCTCCAAAAGATGAAAAGTCACCTTTCTCAGTCACATTTGGAATTTGAGGCGTTGTTGTATGATTACTTACTTTAATGGGTGCTATGCAAGAGACCATTAAAAATGAGAGACCGCAGAAAACAACTGCGCAATTTAAGTAGCGATTCATTTGGTTTTGGTTTTAGCATTTCAAATGTAGACAATCAAAATTCCCCAAAACTCAAAATGCGAATTTTTCGAATAAAAATCTTCAATTCACGGTAAACTACTACTTCACCTTCAAAACTTTGGTCTCAAGAATCACTTTCTTACTATCAAACACTCTCAGCACATATTCTCCTGCTGACAGGTTTGAAAGATTAAATGTTAGTCGTTGATCACTGCTGATGATTTCTTGCACGATTCTACCATTCATATCGTACAATACAAAGTTCTTCTTTCCAGTCATTGCCACCTCCACGTTCAAAATATCACTCACAGGATTTGGATAGACGCTCCATTGAATATCTGAAGGTACTTCGTCAGTATTGAGCACCACACCACTGCTGGTCGCTTCACATCCATTCGCATCAATCACCACCACACTATAACTTCCAGCTTGCTCCTCAGTCAGTAGTCCCGTCAATTCACTTTCCGTCGACACCAACTCTCCATTGGCATTATACCACTCATAAGAATAAGGAGCAGTTCCGCCCGCTACTTCCGAAAGGCTCAATCCTCCAGCATCAACATCAATGCTATTGCTGATAATGTCACCAAGGGCAAGCGCTGCAATTGGTCCGTTCACAACAAACGTTGCTGTGGTAGCTTCTCCACAAACGGCCTCATCTGTAATAGTGACTTCATATTCTCCAGGCATTAGTCCTTCTAGCGTCGTACCATTGCTTTCGTTATTCCAAGAGTAATTCAATGTTCCTTCACCAATAGCTTCGATAGAAATACTTCCGTTATTGTCACCAAAACATTGCACGTCATTGATCATTTCAGTTATAATCTCCGGCCCTTCTGAATGAACTACCGTTATCGTGATCATAGAAGAGCTACAGCCTTGAGGTGTTCCGTTGTCGCAAATGGTATAATTGATTTCGCATACTCCGTTCACTACTTCATTTGGCAAAAACGTAATCACCTTATTCGCATTGTCCAATTCAATAGTTCCCTCAGTTACATCAGCATTTGTCACATTCAAACTCATTACATCTTCTTCTGCATCTGCTATCAATGATGCAAGATCAATGAGCACGGCTTCTCCTGCGCAAGTGCTAAAGGATGCATCAGAAGAAGTAGGTGGCGTATTAGGAGCAATCACTTCAATAGTCAACGTCGCCTGATTGCACGCCCCAAAAGGATCACAAACTTCATATACTATTTCAATTACACCCGACCAGTCAGCCTCTGGCTCATACGAATACGCTCCACTCTCTGACATTCCAATCGCGCCAGAAATAGGTAAAGCGATGATCGTATAAGTCAATTGGTTACCCTCAACATCGATATCATTTAAGGAAACGTTCCCTTCCAACAATTCATTATTATAAACAGAAGCACTCTCACCAAGCGCCACTGGTGCATCATTCAGCGGAGTGATTGTCAGCGTCACCGTTCCTTGCACACAAACACCACAAGGATCACAAGCGCGATACACGAATGAATCCGTTCCGTTATAATCTCCAAAGGGGACGTAAGTGAAGAATCCATCATTGAACATCGTCAATTCACCATGTAGTGGTTCAAAGACGACTGAATATAACAATAGTGATCCATCTGGTTCCAAATCATTCGCTGCTGCATTCGCTTGCAATGTTTGATCCTCGTTAAGTGTAAACGCATCATTTTGAATGATCGGATTATCATTTACCTCCATGATAGAAATAGTCACTGTTGCTTCATCACATTCACCAAACGGGTCGCATACTTGATAGGTAAAAGTATCACTTCCATAAAAATTCAAAGAAGGTGAATAGGTGAATAAACCATTGCTTGCGAAATCTAAATCGCCATTACTTGGCCACGAAACGATCGAGTATGATAGTATCTGAGCATTCTCATCGATGTCGTTATTACCAACATTTTCCGTAAAAGGAGAATCTTCCAACGTTTCGTAATCATCATCTTCTGCCACTGGCGCCACATTATTATTAATAATCGAAATGGTCAACGTACCTTGGTCACATGCGTTCAAACCATCACATACACTGTAGACAATAATTTCTTGACCTGAAAAGAATTCATTCGGTGTATAAGTATAAACACCATTAAAATCCATCACGAATAATCCATTCAGGGCGCCCGTAACAACCGTGTAAATAAGAGCAGGGTGATCAACGTCAATATCATTAGTGGCAACATTTCCACTTCCTATTGTATTCACCAAAATGCCTAATACATCATTCACTGCTACTGGCGCATCATTCACTGGCACCACGGTAATAAAAATATTTCCTTGATCACAAAGCCCTTGTGCATCACACACTTGATACGTCACTTGCTCTATTCCATGAAAATTCGCAAAAGGTGTATAATTAAATACTCCATTCGAATTCATGCTAATAGTGCCGTTTATTGTATTTCCAAGCAAGGAGTAAACAAGAGTACCTCCATCCGGATCGCTATCATTCAACGATATATTTCCTCCCAATACTCCATCTTCAATCACAGTGAAAGTGTCGTTATTGGCAATCGGTGAGTCATTCACGTTAGTAACTACAATGGTCAATGTTGCATTCGCGCATAATCCTGCTGCATCGCACGCAGCATATTGCACACTCACATTTCCAAAGAAATTCACAGCAGGAGTATAGGCATACGAGCCATTTGTCTGCAATACGAATGTGCCTGAAGATGGTGCTGTCAAAACGGAATAAGTTAAAACGTCGCCATCCACATCACCGTCATTCGCTATTACTGTTCCATTCAAAGTCACTTCTTCTTGAGTAGTGGCGTTATCATTACCAGCGAAAGGCGCATCATTGACAGGATTTACTAGGAGAGTTAGCGTAGCTTGTGAACAGAGATTTCCATTATCACAAACTTGATAGGTTACCGATTGAGTACCATTATAATTCAATGGCGGCGCATACACGAAAAGACCAGCTGGAGTCATATTGAAGATACCAGTTGCAACTCCTGTTACCACGCTATAAGTTAGATTAGAAGAATCTATATCGCTGTCATTCGCAGCTACGCTTCCTGAAATATTCTGATCTTCATTTCCAGAAAAACTATCATTTACTGCTACCGGCGCATCATTTACAGGAGACACAACTATAACTAAAGATGAAATCTCACAGCTATTGGGCGCGTCGCACACTTGAATCGACATCGTCTGCGTACCAAAATAATTCAATCCAGGTGTATAGGTAAATGTACCATTTGGATTGACAATAAGTACACCGTTGGTCGGACCTACCAATACAGAGTAAGTCAGCACATCTCCATCTGGATCATTATCATTGGTTGAAAGATTACCTGTAAGCACTGCATCTTCCTGCATTCCAAATTGATCATTATTTGCTTCCAATGCATCATTCACACCATTGATGATAAATGTAATGGTAGCTATATCAGCACCACCTTGATCATCAGACACTTCATAGGTTGCAGTATACACGCCGCTATCATCCAATGCTGGAGTGTATGTAAAAGTGCCGTCTGGATTGAACTCTAAGTTTCCTTGCGCAGGACCTTGTTGTAATGTATACAATAACTCCGGACTGTCAATGTCGATATCATTCGTGGCCACGCTGCCAGAAATAGCGACATCTTCATTCGTAGTGAAGGAATCGTCCATGGCTACAGGCGCATCGTTTACCCCTTGAACCTCAATCGTACAAGTAGCTTGAGCACACAAACCCAGCGGATCACATACTTGATACGTAAGACTTACCGTGCCGAAGAAATTGGCTGCCGGTGTATAGGTATAACTACCATCGCTATTGAACTGCAAATTCCCAGAGGATGGATTGGCAATTATATTAAATGTGAGGCTTGTATGATCCACATCAAAATCATTGGTAGCCACACTGGAATTAAGCACCCCATCTTCCAACACTGTGGCGTTATCTGCTACAGCCACAGGTGCGTCATTGACAGGTGTGATGGTAAAAGTGATTGTTCCGAAATCACCAACTCCACATGGATCAACACCGAAGTAAACTGCTGTAACCGTCCCGCTAAAATTCGGCGCTGGGGTATAGGTAAAGTACCCGTCATTGAACATGCTCAAGGTACCCGATGATGGCTGAGTGAAAACACTATAAAAAATAAATTCATCGTCATATTCGAAGTCATTCTCACCCACATTGCCCATGATGGGTTGATCTTCTAATCCCGTGTAAAAATCATCTAATATCACAGGTGGGTCATTCACAAAAATAACTTCAATTATTAGAATTCCTTGCGTGCATGCGTTGAAAGGATCGCAAGCTTGATAAGTCACCACATCAAATCCATAATAATATGGATCTGGAGTATAAGTGTAACTACCATTGGAGTTGAATAAAATCTCTCCATTGTCTGGTCCATCTAACAATGAAAACGTGAGCGGCATTCCTTCTGGATCGCTATCGTTCATAGCGACAGTGCCCGTCACAAATCCACCCTCCGAAGTGAATGTTTCATCATCATTCACAATAGGTGGGTTATTTGGCGCAGTCACATTTATTGTCACTGTAGCCTGACCGCAAACCTCGCAAGGATCACAACCACGGTAAGTGAAAGTGACCGTGCCAATAAAATCGACAGGAGGTGTGTATGTAAAATTTCCGAAAGTACCCATTGTAAGTGAGCCCACTGAAGGCGCATTTAGTACTGTAGCAAAAATGGGCTCGATATCGATATCGAAATCATTCGCAGTCACATTGCCAGTCAAAACGGAATTTACATTGACAAAAAACACATCATTCACAATCACTGGCGGATCATTCACAAAAAGAAATGCCAATTCTAAAATCGACTGGTCGCAAAGCCCTTGGCTATTGCATGCCTGAACGGTGATATATATAAAACCATTAAATTCAGGAAGAGGGGTGTAAGAATAATTCCCATTGGGCTGCAATGTGAATGACCCTGAGGGCGGCCCCGTAATAACAGAATAAGTTAAAGGACCTCCACCCGGATTGCTATCATTCAAGGATAGATTTCCTGTGAGCACCTCCGCCTCCCAGCCAAAATTATCATCATCGTTGGCAATAGGAGCCTGGGCGAGAAGACTTCCCGTCAAAAAAACAAACCCTATAATCAGCGAAAAAAGTCGAAGTACTTCCATATTCAATGTAAATCTAAGCAATAGCGTGTTTCGAACTATTGATTAGTAATTGTTTAGGTTATTTGTTAGTGTCACAAAAATAAGGACAAAACAACCAAAAATGAAAGTAAACGAGAAGAAAGTTTCGTTAAAACCTCAAAAAATGACGATGAATTCTTTCCATACCTACCGTCTCGCCCGTCTGGCGGCCTTTCTGGTCTGACGTGGGGAACATTTGATGTTAGTCATATCCCCTTTCGAAGCTTTGACGCGCCTTTTGGCCCAACGGCCCGACTTTTTATTCATTTTCACCCTTTCCGAAGTGCTCATGTGCCCTTGTCTTGTTTGGGCAGATGCTGGAACAGTGGATATGATAAATAGGGTGAAAAGGAGAAAAATCAATGGACGTTTCATGTTGCTAGGTTTGTTTCTGCAACGTTGAAACGAAAACTTTATTGTACCGCCCCTAGCCACTATATTCGTCCAAAAGAAATAAATATGACCATCGAACAAGCACAAGTCACCGTAGATGATTGGATAAAAAAATATGGAGTGCGCTACTTTTCTGAACTTACGAATATGGCCATACTTACAGAAGAAGTAGGTGAAATGGCTCGAATCATCGCACGTCGATACGGTGAACAGAGCGAAAAAGAATCCGATAAAAATAAAGATCTTGGTGATGAAATGGCGGATGTGCTTTGGGTTTTATTGTGCCTCGCCAATCAAACAGGTGTTGATCTCACCGCAGCTTTTCAAAAAAATATGGAGAAAAAAACCCAGCGCGATAGCACGCGACATTTGGATAATGAGAAGTTGAAAGATTAATGATTAAAGAAATGAGAAAAATATTTTTCCTGGTTTGTGTTTCTTTTTCAATTGGCTTAAATGCTCAGACACCAGGGCTGAAGCGCCTTGAAAGTTTTGAGCTGCGCAGTAAAATGCCATCAACATTTGATGCATTGCCACTGCGCTCTATTGGTCCTACGATCATGAGCGGGCGCGTCACAGACATCGCTTGGAACCCCGACAATCCTTCACACTTCTATGTGGCATATGCCTCGGGTGGATTGTGGGTGACCTACAACATGGGCACCACCTTCGAACCTATTATAGACGAACTCCCTGCGATGACCATCGGCGCCATCGCCGTGGATTGGCAAAACAATGTGATTTGGGTCGGCACGGGCGAAAACAATAGCAGCCGCTCCAGTTATTCCGGGGTCGGTATCTATTGTTCA
>JBILSZ010000037.1:0-24541 GCA_044371755.1 Flavobacteriales bacterium
TTCCAACTTCCAATTTCCAATTTCCAACTTCCAATCTCCTATTCTCCCAATCTCTCAATCTTTTACGTACGGATAATCCTCCTGCACATACACATCCTTGTAGATTTCATCGGCTGTTGGCAGTGGTGATTCTTCTGCAAATTTCACAGATTCTTCTACCACATTTTTGATATCGGCTTCTACTGCTTCAATCTCAGTTTCGGTCATGTATTTGTTCTCACGAATCACGCGCAATACGTGTTCGATTGGATCTTGTGCTTGATATTCTGCTACTTCCTCTTTGGTGCGGTACTTCTGAGGATCAGACATCGAGTGTCCTTTGTAGCGGTAAGTTTGGATGTCGAGCAACGTTGGTCCTTCGCCAGTGCGGCCGCGTTCTACGGCGCGATCAAAGGCTTCAGCTACTGCTTCTGGTCTCATTCCATCCACGCTTTCGCTTGGCATTTCGAATGACAAACCGAGCTTGCTCAAATCTGTTACGTTGGATGTGCGCTCTACCGATGTTCCCATCGCGTACTGATTATTTTCAATAACGAAAATCACTGGCAACTTCCATGTCATGGCCATGTTGAACGTTTCGTAAAGCGCGCCCTGACGAGCAGCTCCGTCTCCGAAGAAACAAACGGTCACATGATCTTCGCCTCTGTATTTATCAGCGAATGCGATACCAGCGCCCATTGGAATTTGTGCTCCTACGATACCATGTCCACCAAAGAGATTGCGCTCTTTGTCAAACATGTGCATAGATCCACCTTTTCCTTTTGAAGTACCTGTCGCTTTTCCATAAAGCTCAGCCATTACCAATTTTGGATCTGTTCCCATCACCAGTGGATGCGCGTGGTCGCGGTATGCGGTGATCACGCGGTCGCTCGGCTTGATGCTATCCATCATGCCCGACAATACGGCTTCTTGGCCGATGTAAAGGTGACAGAATCCACCAAACTTTTGTTGGATATACAATTGTCCACACTTCTCTTCAAACTTGCGCATCAAGAGCATCTCGCGATACCACTTGATATACGTGTCCTTTGTAAAGCGTCCGGCATTCTTCGGCGCTGCAGATTTAGAATCTGTTTTTTTCTTTCCGGCTATTTCTGTTGCCATGCTGTTTCGTTGTATGGTGACAAATATAGGATAATGGAGGTTCCACTATACCTTTTCTATTTACTTAGTGTTATTGGTACACTTAGATTGTGAAATCAGACCATTCGGTCGAATTGTCGCAAGAAGCGTACGTCGTTTTCGAAGTACATTCGGAGGTCGTCGATTTGGTATCGAAGCATGGTGATGCGTTCGATGCCCATTCCGAAAGCGAATCCGCTGTATTTCTCTGGATCTATGCCTGATGCGCTGAGCACATTAGGATCAACCATTCCGCATCCTAGGATTTCGAGCCAACCGGTGCCTTTGGTGATTCGATAATCTGCTTCGCTATTCAAACCCCAGTATACGTCCATTTCAGCACTTGGTTCGGTGAATGGAAAGTACGATGGGCGTAAGCGAATCTTCGCTTTTCCAAAAAACTCTTGTGCGAAATAAAGTAAGGTCTGCTTCATATCTGCGAAGGATACTCCTTCGTCGATGTACAAGCCTTCGATTTGGTGAAACTGACAATGTGCGCGCGAACTGATGGCTTCGTTGCGAAACACACGACCGGGCATCACAATGCGCAATGGCGGTTTTTGCGTTTCCATCATGCGCACTTGCACGCTGGAGGTGTGTGTGCGAAGAACCATGTCAGGATTTTTTTCAATAAAAAAAGTATCCTGCATATCGCGTGCTGGGTGCTCTGGCGGGAAATTGAGTCCACTGAATACGTGCCAGTCGTCTTCAATTTCTGGTCCGTCGGCCACGGTGAATCCAATGCGCTCGAAGATTTCGAGGATCTCGCGTCTAACGGTAGAAAGGGGATGGCGCGTGCCGGGTGCGTATGCTCCTGTAGGGCGCGTCATGTCTTCTTTCTCAGCGTTGTCAGATCCTACCGAAGCAGTTGAAGCTATCAAGTCGTCCAACTTGGCTTGTACTGCCGTTTTCAGACGATTCATTTCCTGACCGAGAACCTTCTTCTGGTCGTTGGGCACTTGCTTGAATTCCTCAAAGAGATCATTGAGGATACCTTTACGGCCAGCCCATTTGATGCGGAATTGCTCGATTTCGTCAGATACTTTGGTACTGTACGCTTCGATTTCCGCGATATATTGATTGATTTTCTCTTGCATTATCGAACGAATTCGATTTTCATAACGATGTTCTGTAACGGACGGTCGCCAGGAGCTGTTGGTTGTGAGTTGATGGCATCAATCACTTCGAGTCCTTGGATTACCTCACCAAATACGGTATAGTCCATATCCAATTGAGCTGTTCCACCAACGGTCTTGTAAAGCTCGCGTTGCTCTGGAGTATATGTAAAACCTGGGTTTTTCTGCTGAACGTAAGCCTGCATCTGATCGATCTGAGCATCGTTCATAGTGCGGCCTTGTACGATATAAAATTGTGAACCGCTTGAGCTTTTCTTTGGATTCACCATATCCCCTTGACGGGCAGCGGCGAGCGCTCCTTTTTTGTGAATGAGCAGTGGATTGAACTCTGCATCCACAGTATATCCTGGTCCACCCACGCCCAATTGCTGACCGGGAGCGGCATTGCGACTATTAGGGTCACCACCTTGAATCATGAATCCCTTGATACAGCGGTGGAAGAGAAGGCTATCATAGTATTTTTCATTCACCAATTTGATGAAATTGTCGCGGTGCTTGGGCGTTTCATCATAGAGTTGAATAATCATTTCGCCGAAAGTGGTGGTCATTTTTACCTTCACATTGGTCGTAGGCACTGGTTGTTCGTTGCTCATATTGCTTTGTGGTTTATCTTCTTTAATTTCTTTAGTAGGTGTTTCTGAGGCAGTTACCTTGGATTTGGATTTGCATCCTACCATCAAAAAGCTGGACGAAACCAAAAAGCAACCAATAGAGTATAAGAAAAGTCTTTTCATTTGTATTAAAATTTACTTTCTTTGTAAAAATCTTCCTCGAGTTATAAAATCGAGGACGCGAATTTAAGAAACCTTCACATGACAACCACAAAAGCAATTAAGCTCTTTTCAATTCTTCTTTTAACAAGCTCTACGGTTATTTTCTCTTCTTGTAAAAAAGATGAGGAAACAGTAGCTACCGTTTTGGTTTTAGATGTAGATGGAAAGCCCGTTCCTGGTGCCGAGGTACGTTTGTTTGGCGTGCCAAGCGAGCCCTGCAATGGCTGTACTGTTCGTTTTGATACTACCCAGACTTCTAATGGTACTGGCAAGGTCACCTTCGATTTCAGCGACTTTTATAAGTCAGGTCAGGCGGGTTTTGCGGTATTGAACATCGAAGCCGTGAAAGGTTCTTTGTTTGGTTCTGGAATCATCAAGATTGAAGAGGAAGAAACCAATGAAGAGTCAATTATTATTGAATAATTGATTTTCTTGGCGCATCGCCATTTTTATTTGGTTCTTCTTTTATTCTTCCTATTTTTGCGCCCACTTTTCCGGGATGTAGCTCAGTTGGTAGAGTACACGTCTGGGGGGCGTGTGGTCGCAGGTTCAAGTCCTGTCATCCCGACACAAAAAATATAGCCGCTTCGATTTCGAAGCGGCTTTTATGTTAATAAGATAATAAGGTAATAGGATAATAAGGTAATAGGATAATAGGGTAATAGGGTAATAGGATAATATAATCCAAACTAGTCACTAGTCACTAGTATCTATTTCTCCGTTATACTAAAAGTAATCGGCATGATGAAATTGCTGTCTACAGGGACGCCGCCGCGGGTGGCGGGGGCCCAGCTGGGCATAGTAGAAACAAATCGAAGTGCTTCGTCGTCCAACAAATAATGAACACCATCTGAAATTTCAGGTTGACGAACGTCGCCGGCGGCGTCAATCACAAAAGTGACATATACAGTTCCCTCGATTTTTCTTTCACGCGCTTCCACTGGATATTGCAGAGAATCGTTTACCATTTGTTGCAATGCAGCTATTCCTCCTGGGAACTTTGCAGATGCTGTCGTGCGATTGGTTCTTTTGAAATTCTCATCAGCATACTGACGATCTGGGCGAGGCGTACCGTCATAACTCCACCTTTTCCATAATCCTACCTTGTTGCCATTTTTGTATTTGCCCTCAGACTCTACGATACCATTGGCATAGTAGTATTTGAAATCGCCATTTTCAACGCGTAAGTTGACATCTTTATATTCACCAATCATCATCAACTCACCAGATTTGTAGTTGATTTGAACTTTAAATACAGAATCGGATTGCGGGAAAATTTGACGAATGAACTTTGCATTGGAAGAATCTGCCACAACATTAAGCTGTGCGTCTAACAAATCTGTGCGGCTTTGGGAGAAAGCAAAAGAGCTAGAAATTAGCGCAATAGCTAAAAGTAAACTCTTCATTGATCTAAAATTCATAATTATTTGAATCTGCGTTAGGTCTTGGGAGCGCGAATTTAACATCTTTGTGACGTAAAACAAAACTTTGGGTTGTTTACTTTTTATGAACATATGTGTTAATTATTGAATTCCAAAAAATGGATTACATCTTTGAAAAAACGTGGAGTGAAACGGTAGAGAAGGTTTCAAAGTCTTTTGGTGAGAAATTGGATTATTCTGCAATTATCTTTTTGATCGGTTTGCAGGAATTGGGCCATGATTATAAAGCCTTGAAAAAGGATCAGAAATTAGACGTGATGCATATCGCTATTTGTACTTTGCTCGAACCCTTCGGTTACTACGAATACGAAGGCAGAGATGCAGATGGCTGGCCGCATTTCAAACGAGTAGAAAACTTGCCAGCACTGGCTCCCATGGAACAAGAAACCTTGATTAAGAGAGCAATCATTGAGTATTTTAATGATTGAGAAAAGAAAAGGGGCGGAATATCCGCCCCTTCTATTTTAGTGTCGAATTGGATTCAACTGTTCTTCTTCTTCTTTATACTTCATGATTTGTTCTAGTGCATCTGGGATCACATCTGAACAAATGGTGATGAATGCTCCAGGAACGGCGCCTTTGATCGCATACTCAATCGCTTGCGGTTCTTTTGGAATGACAGTAACTTTCTTATTGCCACCTACTGAATGAATCCCCTCTGTCATGAGGTTGATGATCTCTTGTTCGCTCCGTCCACGTAAGTTTTTATCCTGACGAATGATGATTTCATCAAACATTCCAGCGGCTACTTTACCTAAGTTGCGAATATCATCATCGCGTCGGTCGCCTACGCCTGCAATCACTCCAATCTTTGGAGATGCGTCCACTTTCGATAAGAAATCACTGATCGCCAAGAAGCCGTGCGCATTGTGTGCATAGTCCACCATGACAGTGAAATTTTTAAAGTGGAACATATTCATTCGTCCAGGAGTCTGAACCGGGCTTGGAATAAAAGTTTCCAAGGCAATCTTCATATCCTCAATTCTAAAATTGCGAATAAAGCCAGCGAGTAAACAAGGTAGAATATTTGAAATATTAAACGTTGCGCGACCCCCGTATGTTAAGGGAATATTACTCGCCTTATCCACACGTATTTTCCATGTGCCTTTGCAAATGGTGACAAATCCATTTTCATATATCGCTGCAAGGCCGCCTTTCTTGATGTGCTCAACAATGGTAGGATTATTTTCATCTAAAGAAAAATACGCAATCTTCGCTTTGATGTCTTTTGCCATCGCGAGTGTGTACTTATTGTCTGCATTCAAGATTGCATAACCATCAGGGAATACACTTTCAGGCACCACGCTTTTTACACGAGCGAGTTGTTCTAATGTATCAATATCTTGCAATCCCAAATGATCTTCTGCGATGTTGGTCACGATTGCGATGTCGCAATTGTGGAAGCCTAATCCCGCTCTGAGAATCCCGCCGCGTGCGCATTCGAGTACCGCAAAATCAACGGTTGGATCTTTCAATACGAATTCTGTGGAAACAGGCCCCGTGCAGTCGCCTTTCATCATGAGGCGGTTTTGAATATAGATACCATCAGTGGTGGTATAACCTACTTTATGTCCCATCGATTTCACGATATGAGCCATCAAGCGCGTTGTGGTAGTTTTACCATTAGTACCGCTTACTGCAATAATCGGAATGCGGGCGCTACTTCCGGGAGGATAGAGCATATCGATTACCGGTTCTGCTACATTGCGTGGCAATCCTTCAGTGGGTTCAATGTGCATCCTGAATCCAGGTGCAGCGTTCACTTCGAGAATGGCTCCACCATTTTCCGAAACAGGTGTCGAAAGATCTGAGGCCATGATGTCGATACCACAGATATCCAAACCTACGATGCGCGCGATGCGTTCGCACATGAATATATTGTCGGGATGCACAAGATCTGTTACGTCTGTGGCTGTTCCTCCGGTGCTGAGATTCGCAGTTGGTTTCAAGAAAACCTCTCTGCCTTTTTCAGGAATACTTTCCAATGTCAATCCTTCGCGGGTGAGCATTTCCATCAAAAAATCATCGACAGAAATTTGTGTCAATACTTTTTCATGGCCATAACCTCTGCGCGGATCTTGATTGGTGATATCGATTAGTTGTTGGATCGTATGCACGCCATCACCCATAACAGCCGCGGGTTTGCGAATTGCAGCTGCTACGAATTTATAATTGATCACCAACACACGATGATCTTTTCCTGTGATAAAACGTTCTACGATGACGCCTCGACCATATTTTTTCGCTGCTTGAAGGCCAACTACGGCACCTTCCCAATCGGTGATATTGGTGGTAGCACCCTTACCATGATTGCCATTTACTGGCTTTGTAACAATAGGATATTTAACGCTATCAATTGCATCTCTCAATCCTTCTTCGGTGTAGACAATGCGACCTTTTGGAACAGGGATTTCTGCTGCGCCAAGAAGGTTTTTTGTTTCTTCTTTATCACATGCAATATCTACTGCAATGCTGCCTGTAGTGCTCGCAATCGTTGCGCGAATGCGGCGTTGATTGATACCGTATCCTAATTGTACTAAGGAATGTCTATTGAGACGAATGTAAGGAATGCCGCGTGCAGCAGCCTCTTCCACGATGCATCCTGTCGATGGTCCGAGTCGTTCATCTTCGCGAATCTCACGAAGTTGTTGGATATCTGCGGCTAAATCGTATTCTTTTCCTTCGATAAGTGCTTCCGCAATTCTTACGGAGGCGCGGGCTGCATAGATTCCAGCCTTTTCTTCCATATATGCAAAAACGACATTGTATACTCCGCTCTTGGAAGTCTCACGCGTACGTCCAAAGCCGCACTGCATGCCAGCAAGTGTTTGAATTTCTAGTGCAATGTGTTCTATCACATGGCCCATCCAAGTGCCGTCTTTTACGCGAATGAAAAAACCTCCAGGCTCGCCAATGCTGCATCTGTGGCTAAACATCGACGGGAACATTGCCTCCAAGCGCTCCGAAAAGCCTGGGATTTTATTCGTGGGCTTTTGTTCCATATCCTCCAAATCCAGCTTCATCTGGATCACTTTATGCCTGCGAATAGACCAATAATTCGGGCCTTTCATTACTTTAATGTCGATGATCTTCATATCTATTGGTTAAGGTTTTGTGTTGAAAACGTTGAAAAAAAGTGATAATGTACTAAAACTTTGGTTCCAACCAATAGTCGGGCGATGTATTTTTGTTTTTTCTCAAAAAAAATTAAACCATGTCAGATAATCCAAAAGGATTGCTAATCGCAATTGGGGGGGCTGAAGATAAAGGAACCGAAAATGAGGGCTATTATAATGCTCACGGCAACCTTCACTTTTTTGAGCTAGGTATTCTCAAAAGAGTCGTTCAGGAAATCGGGGGTTTAGATAAACATATTGAAGTCATTACTACCGCTAGCAGTATTCCATTGGAAGTTGCAGAAAATTATATGACTGCTTTCAATAAAATTGGATGCACGAATGTAGGCGTAATGAATATTCGCAATCGTGAAGAGGCGAAGTTGGCAGAATTTGAAGAGCGCATCGCGAAGGCCGATGGCGTTATGTTTTCAGGAGGCGATCAACTTCGCTTGACAACAATTTTCGGTGGAACGAAATTTTTGGATATCATCATTGAGCGTTATTTGAATGAAGGTCTTGTAATTGCCGGTACAAGTGCTGGCGCAATGGCCATGAGCAACACTATGATCTATCAAGGTCGCAGCGATCTCGCACACTTGAAAGGTGAGGTAAAAATCACTACAGGTCTTGCATTCGTTCCCAATGTCATCATCGATTCACATTTTGATAAACGTGGAAGATTCAATCGTCTTGCGCAGGCCGTGAGCAGCAATCCTGCGTGCACTGGTATTGGCTTGGGTGAAGATACAGGAGTGATCATTCGCAATGGCAATGAATTGGAAGCCATCGGCAGCGGAGCAGTTGTCATTGTAGATGGAAAAGATATCCGCCATTCGAATATCACCGAAGTGAATATGGGAACACCAATTTCTGTAGAAAATATTCGCGTTCACATATTGGTGCATGGCAATCAATTCAATGTGAAAAAGCGCGAATTCACGCCCGGAGAAACGGTTGCCGAAAATCAATAAGATGAAATTTTCTATTGCAATACACGGTGGTGCGGGCACGATTACTCGCGCCCTGATGACGCCTGAAAAAGAATTGGCTTACACAGCAGGATTGGATGCAGCGCTCGCTTGCGGTGAAGCCATTTTAAAAGCTGGCGGCACTGCACTCGACGCTGTGCAAGCGGCAGTGGCGGATTTAGAAAATAATCATTTATTCAATGCTGGTCGCGGCAGCGTTTTTACAAATAAAGGCACACATGAAATGGACGCAGCACTCATGTGCGGCGCTACACTCAATGCGGGAGCCGTGGCGGGTATTCATTCTGTGAAAAATCCGATTGCACTTTGTCGCACCGTGATGGATAAATCAGGACACGTTTTTTTAGCCGGACAGCAAGCCGTTGATTTTGCAAAATTGCAAGGATTAGAATTAAAGGACGAAGCATATTTCAAAGATGACTTTCGCTACAATCAATGGTTGGAAGTGAAAGATCAGGAAGTATATCAACTCGATCATAGCGGTGATAAAAAATTTGGTACCGTTGGCGCCGTGGCGTCAGATAGCCGCGGCAATCTCGCTGCCGCAACATCTACGGGCGGCATGACCAACAAGCGATGGGGACGAATAGGAGATAGTCCTGTAATTGGAGCAGGAACCTATGCCAACAATAATTCTGTTGCCATTTCATGCACGGGTCACGGAGAGTATTTTATAAGAGCTGTCGTTGCCTACGACATCGCATGTTTGATGGAGTATGCCGGTATGACGCTCGAACAAGCATGTGAGAAAGTGGTGATGGACAAGCTTGTAAAAATGGGCGGAGAAGGTGGACTCATCGCCATTGATAATCGCGGAAATATTTGTCTTCCCTTTAACAGCGAAGGCATGTACCGCGCCTCAGCTACTGAGAGTGGGAGAGAGGTGAGGATATATAGGGAGTAGGAGTAGGAGTAGGAATAGGAAATAGGCAATATAGGAAAATGAGATTATACTAATAGCCTGCCCATTCATGGGCTGGCGGAGGGCATGGCGAGGGAGAACTGGAACAAGAACGAGAACAGGGAAATTTAAATAAAGGATTGGAATTATATGATAGTGCTTCTGAAAGCTTCCCCTAAACAATAAACTTCTAGTGTTTAGAAATACATTTTTTTTGGAAATCCGCTAATTTTGAAAATCCAATTAAATTGATTCGAAAAAAGAGCATTTCGTATCGACTAATTCGCAATAATTAATTCGGAATTCACAATTCCAAATTCTAAGCTCCCCTATTTCCCGTTCCCGTTCTATCACTCCTGAAATATCATCGCGCCGCTGTTCATGCAGTAGCGGAGGCCGGTGGGGCGGGGGCCGTCGTCGAAGACGTGTCCTAAATGGCCGCCGCAACGAGCGCATTCCACTTCCGTTCTAATCATGCCATAGGCGGCGTCCATATTTTCCTTCACTCTTTTCTTTTCAATCGGCGCATAAAAACTAGGCCAGCCAGTTCCAGAATCGAACTTTGTTTTGGATGAAAATAATGGAAGCCCACATCCAGCGCAGTAATAAGTCCCGTCTTTTTTGTTGTTGTGATAGGCATTCAAAAACGCGCGTTCGGTGCCTTCTTCGCGTAAGATGTAATATTGATTTTCTGTGAGAATGTTCTTCCAATCTTGATCTGTGCGACTTACAGGTTTTAGAGAGGTGTCTGTCGGACTCAATGCTTTCACTGGCTTTTGTGTCTGTTCTACTTGTCCTGTGGTGTTAGTGCATGCGAACACGGCTGTGACTGCGGCTCCCAAAAGAAGCAATAAAATAATATTTTTCATGACGTATTTGGTTGTAATTCAAAAATAACCATCAATCCCCCATCTTAGTTTACTATTAGTATATTTTGGGTTAATTTCGCGCCTCTCAAAATCATCAGATATGAAAATCTCTTACAGTTGGCTCAAAGATTATTTGCCCTGCGATCTCACCCCAGAAAAAATGGGCGAGGTGCTCACGGCTATCGGTTTGGAAGTGGAGGCGATAGAGCCTGTAGAGGTCATTCCTGGCGGTCTCAGAGGTGTGGTGGTGGGGGAGGTGCTCACCCGCGACAAACACCCTGACGCTGATCGCTTGAGTATCACAACGGTGAATTTGGGCGAGGGCGAACCGGTACAGATAGTTTGCGGGGCACCCAATGTCGCTGCTGGTCAAAAGGTTTTGGTAGCTACCGTTGGTGCTACGCTGTATCCCAAATCAGGTGAATCTTTTGTCATTAAGAAAAGCAAAATACGCGGCGCAGAATCGCATGGAATGATTTGCGCGGAAGATGAGTTGGGCCTCGGTGAAAGTCATGATGGAATTATGGTGCTTGATGCAGCCGCAATCCCTGGTACGCCGGCCGCGACTTTCCTCAACATCGAAACAGATTTCACACTGGAAATTGGTCTTACACCCAATCGTACCGATGCTTTTTCACATTTCGGTGTAGCCCGTGATTTGAAGGCTGCTCTGAAGAATATGGAAGGTGGTTTGAATCTTCAAACAAACCTCATTTTACCCAAAACAAAATCTCTCGTAGTTGGCACAAACACCAACATTTCTATCGAAGTAACAGACACATCAGATTGTCCGAGATATGCTGGGATCGTGGTGAAGGGACTGAAGGTAACAGAATCTCCAAAATGGTTGAGAGACCGCTTGAATACTATTGGCGTGAGACCAATCAACAATGTGGTGGACATTACCAATTACATTCAACACGAACTCGGTCAGCCGTTGCATGCGTTTGATTTATCAAAAATTGCCGGAAATAAAATCATTGTTCGTGGCGGCAAGCAGAGTGAGATGTTTGTTACGCTCGATGGCGTCGAACGTGAATTGAACGATACAGATTTAATGATTTGCAACGCCTCCGAACCGATGTGTATCGCAGGTGTGTTTGGTGGAAAGGATAGTGGTGTTTCAGAAAGCACTACTGATATATTTCTTGAAAGTGCTTATTTCAACCCAGTGGTGGTGCGCAAAACAGCGCGTCATCATGGTTTGCACACCGATGCTTCCTTCCGTTTTGAACGCGGAGCAGATGTGGAAAAAGTCGTATTCGCGCTTGAAAGAGCAGCACTGATGCTTGAAGAAATGTGTGGTGGTCAAATAGATGGAGGGCTTCTTGATTTTTACCCCAATACACTTAAAAAGGCAGAAATTTCATTCTCCTATAGAAATGCTAAAAGGCTTATCGGACAAGAGATTCCGAAGGAGCGCATCAAGAGTATTTTGAATGATTTAGAAATTGAAATTGCAAATGAAAATGATGATCAATTGTCTTTAATTATTCCTCATTACAGAGCCGATGTGACCCGCGAAGCGGATGTTATTGAAGATATTTTGAGAATCTATGGATTTGATAATATCGCTTTCCCCACAAGCTTGCATTCGTCGATCAGTTATGCGCCAAAGCCTGATCGCGAGAAGATTCAACACCGCGTTTCGGATATGCTAGCGGCGCGTGGTTTCAATGAAATTATGGGAATGTCGCTCACCAAGGCGAAATATGCTTCGATAGTAAATGATGAATTTATCAGTGAAGATGCTGCTGTAAAATTGCTCAATCCATTGAGTCAGGATTTGGGAATCATGCGCCAGTCGCTTCTTTTCGGAGGTCTAGAATCAATAGAGCTCAATCAAAATCACAAGAATCCTGATTTGAAATTATATGAGTTTGGCAAGGTTTATCACAAGGTGGGTGAGGCTTACAAGGAAAAATATCAAATGGGCATTTGGCTCACGGGCGCGCGCCAACCTGAATCTTGGAACAACGCCAACAACGCCGTGGCGTTGCATGATCTAAAAGCTGCTGTGGACGCAGTGTTGAGCGCAGCAGGTATCAAGAATGCGGTACTCCACGCGACGCAAAGCGAGATTTGGTCAGAAGCAATGAGTGTAAGTGTAAATAAAAAAGTCATCGCTCGTTGGGGCGGAGTAGCTGCGGGATTGCGAAAGGCTTTTGACATCAAGCAAGAAGTATATTACGCGGAAATCGAATGGGATCAATTGATCCAAGTGCTTCCAAAAAATAATATTCAGTATTCTGCTCCAGAGAAATATCCTGCCGTGCGCCGCGACTTGAGCTTGCTCATGGACAAACAAGTGCAGTTTGTGGAGATTGAAAAAATTGCCTATGAAACGGAACGCAAACTCTTGAAAGAAGTTGGGTTGTTTGACGTTTATGAAGGCAAAAATCTCGAAGCTGGCAAGAAATCTTATGCAGTAAGTTTCATCTTACAAGATGCATCGAAAACGATGACAGATCAGCAAGTGGATGCCACGATGCAGAAGATCAGCAAGGCTTTGGATGAAAAATTGGGTGCAAAAATCCGTTCTTAAAAGGCTGCAATCAGCAATTTCAGCGGCTTCCAACTGAGGTCAAACATGTTAGCCACTCCTTCATGAGTGATCACACCGTTGTACATGTACACACCATGTTGAAATCCTTCTTGATGTTTTACAAGATTGGTAATGCCACCTTCGTCGCCCATGCTCAATAGGATTGGAGCGAAGATATTGCTCAAGGCATAAGATGCAGTACGAGACACTCGTGAAGCGATATTCGGTACACAATAATGCACCACACCGTGTTCTTTGAAGGTTGGCTTGTCATGCGTTGTCACGCGTGATGTTTCAAAACATCCCCCTTGGTCGATGCTGATGTCCACGATCACCGAACCGTATTTCATATTACTCACCATATCCTCTGAAACGACTACGGGGGTGCGGTTTTGAGAAGTATGAATCGCTCCGATAGCGACATCTGCGCTTGCGAGTGCAGAAGCCAATTCACTTGGTTGTATGGTGGATGTCCACAAACGTACACCTAGGTCATTTTGAATGCGACGAAGGCGATAGATGCTATTATCAAAAATTTTGACGGAGGCCCCGAGTCCGAGTGCAGCGCGAGCGGCAAACTCTGCCACTGTGCCTGCACCGATGATCACTACTTCGGTTGGCTTTACGCCTGATATTCCACCGAACATAAGTCCTTGACCGTTGTGGGTATGACTCAAATATTCCGCGGCGATCAATACCGAGGTATTGCCCGCAATCTCCCCCATGGCGCGCACTACAGGAAATATTCCCGTTTCATCTTTGATAAAGTCCCATGCAATGGCTGTTATCTTTTTAGACTGCAACAATCGAAAGTGCTCCGACTTCTGAATGGGTAGATGAATCGCTGAAATGAGTGTTTGTCTGCCGGGCATTAACGTAATTTCACTTTCACTGGGCGGTGCGACCTTCAAAATGATGTCTGCTTTGAAGACTTCTTCGGCAGAGTAGACGATGCGGGCACCCGCTTCGCTATAATCATGGTCTTGAAAATTCGATTCTTTGCCCGCGTTCGATTCCACGATTACTTCGTGCCCATTGGCCACTAAAAGGCCCACGCTCTCGGGTACGAGAGCCACCCTACGTTCTTGAAAATAAGTCTCTTTGGGTATCCCAATCACAAGGTGGTGGGTGCGGTTGGAAATGGCCAGGAGTTCTTCCTGTGGCATCAGCGCGGCCTCTTTGGCGAGGTTGCGAATCGACTCTTTTTTATGATCCATAAAAGGTAGCTTGTTCGGGATTTCGAAAGTATGAAAATATCGTATAAATTCGCACTCACTACAAACCCTTTTATAAGTTATGGCTAGTCAAGAAAATAAACCAAGCTCTAAGTTGCTCTGGATCATCGGTCCAGTATGTGTTGGACTCACGCTTTTGCTCACCAATGCTGGTGGCAAAACAGAGCCTAAGAAAGAAGTTCTCAGCGGTGCTTTGCCTGAGGTAAAAAAGATGGAAACACCAGCACCAGCTGCTGCACCATCCGATACTGCTGCTGTTACTACTGCCCCTGCAGATACTACACTCGCGCATTCAGCTGGCCATTAATTTTCTATTAGAAAAACTCGAATTACTCGATTTTGCTCAGTATCCTCTATCGTCATTCGATAGTGGGGTAGTGGCATAATGGGTTGGATAATTTCAGGCCATTCGATGAATGAGTAGGCTTCGGTCTCCAAATATTCTTCGATGCCTATATCCAAAGCCTCTCGCAGTGATTCTAAACGATAAAGGTCAAAGTGATATACTTTGACCTTTTTATTTGTTTCATATTCATTGACCAGGCTAAATGTTGGGCTGGAACTTTCTTCAATCCCCATGGCCTTGCAAATCGCATTGATTGTGGTGGTCTTGCCTGCACCCATCGTTCCTTCTACAGCAAACACTGCGGGAGTGGGAAAGTCGATCAACCATTGATTGGCAATCGAATCCAACGATTCGATGCTTTCAATCCAGTATTCGCGAATCAATTTTGACATCTTATTTCACTTTCAATACAGCAAAAGGAATCAGCACTTCTTCAAGCGAGATACCTCCATGCTGAAAGGTATTCTGATAAAAATTGACAAAGTGATTGTAGTTGTTAGGATAAACGAAGAAGTCTGAATTTTGCGCAAAAATGAAAGCAGTACTCACATTGGATTTTGGCAAATAAGCATCTGCAGGATTACGCACTTCAAATACTTCCTTCGGGTTGTAATTTAGATTTTTTCCAGCCTTGTAACGGAGATTGCTATTGGTGTTTCGATCTCCAACCACTTTCACAGGATTTTCTACGCGGATAGTGCCGTGGTCTGTAGTGATGATCAAGCGACAATTATTCTCTGCCACTTTTTTCAAAATATCAAAAAGTGGTGAGTGGTCAAACCAACTTGCGGTGATAGAGCGATACGCTGGTTCATCATCAGCGAGTTCTTTGATCACTTCCATTTCGGTGCGCGCGTGACTCAACATATCCACGAAATTGTAGACAATCACATTGAGTTTGTTTGACATCAAATTGCTGAATTGATCAGCAAGTTTTTTTCCCGCCTGAAGCTGCGTGATTTTATTATAACTCCATTTAATATCCAATCCCAATCGCTTGAGCTGAGCTGCGAGAAATTCATCTTCATGCATATTTTTTCCGCCTTCATCATCCTCTGTTTTCCAAAGGTTGGGGTGAATGCGTTCGATCTCACTCGGCATTAGCCCCGCGAAGAGCGCGTTGCGCGCGTAATGAGTGGCAGTAGGTAGAATGCTATAGAAAATTTCTTCGCTGTCCACTCTGAAATATTCTTTGAGTCGTGGCAAGATGGTCTTCCATTGATCGAATCTCAAATTGTCAATCACCACCATAAATACCGGCTCATTACCGCTTTCCTTAAGAACAGGCACAACTTTGTTTTTGAAAAGTGTATGCGACATCACCGGTCCTGTGCCAGTGTTTTTTAGCCAACTCGTATAATTATTCTTGATGAATTTGCAAAACTGCTCGTTCGCTTCTTGGCGCTGGGTGCGGAAAATCTCGGCCATGCCTTCGTCATTGCTGCTCTGCAATTCCATGCTCCAATGCACGAGTTTTTTGTAAAATTCGGACCATTCTTCTGCATTCATGCGATCGCCAAGGCGCATCGCGATATCACGAAACTCCATGCGATAGTCACTGGTAGTCTTTTCGCTCACCAATCTTTTTTCATCCAAATTCTTTTTTACAGAAAGTAATATTTGATTAGGATTAACAGGCTTGATGAGGTAGTCGCTGATTTTCGAACCAATGGCATCTTCCATGATTTGTTCTTCTTCACTCTTGGTGATCATAATCACTGGTAGTGTCGGGTCGATGGTTTTGAGTTCCTGTAATACTTGCAGTCCGCTCAATCCGGGCATGTTTTCATCAAGAAATACAATATCGAAGAATGAGTCTTTGACCAAATCAATGGCATCGCGACCATTGTTGGTAGTTGTAACGGCATAACCTTTTTGTTCGAGAAAAATGATATGTGGTTTGAGCAAATCGATTTCGTCGTCAGCCCAGAGTATTTTTACGCTATTCATTTGAATTATTTGGGGTAAAGCTAAGATTTTGTTGTGAAAGGAACGGTTCCTTCAACCGATTTTCCTCACTAATATTGCATCATGAAAGAAAATGAGGCAGGAAAATCCAATAAGCGAAAAATCATCAATGACCCAGTCTATGGCTTTGTCACGTTTCGCCATGATTTTCTATTGGATTTAATTGATCATCCTTATTTCCAGCGTTTGCGTCGCATCGCTCAGTTGGGCTTATCATACCTCGTTTATCCAGGCGCTGTACACAATCGTTTTCAGCATGCCATTGGTGCTTTGCATTTGATGCAAAATGCGATAGAAGAAATTCGCTACAAAGGTCACGAAATCACCAAGGAGGAAGAATTGGGTTGTCTTTGCGCGATACTCTTTCATGACATCGGCCACGGCCCGTTTAGCCACGCCCTCGAACATTCTATCGTAGATAAGATTCATCATGAGCAAATCAGCGCTTATTTGATGAACGATTTGAATGAACAGTACAACGGCCGTTTTGATCTGGCAATTAAAATTTTTAATGATAAATACCACAAGCGCTTTTTGCATCAATTGGTGAGTAGTCAACTAGATATGGATCGTCTCGACTACCTCGCTCGCGATAGTTTTTTCAGCGGAGTTGTAGAAGGGCAGGTAGGCAGCGAGCGCATCATCAAAATGCTCGATGTGGTGAACGACGAATTGGTGGTAGAGGAAAAGGGAATTTATAGCATAGAAAAGTTTATCGTAGCGCGTCGATTTATGTATTGGCAGGTGTATTTGCACAAGACCGTTTTGAGTGCTGAATTTATGCTTGTAAACGTATTGCGTCGCGCTAAATTCCTTGCTGATCAAGGCGAAGTGATATTCTGCTCTCCTTCACTTTATTATTTTCTTTATAATAAAATAGGAAAACAGGATTTTGAAAATGATGGGGAAGCACTCAAGCATTTTATTGCTCTTGACGATTTTGATATCATGAGTGCCGTGAAAGTTTGGCAAACGCACGAAGACAGTGTTCTTGCGGAATTAGCAAAGGGTATTGTGAATCGAGTTTTATTTAAAATAGAAATGTCACGTCAGCCAGTGGAGCAGAATGTGGTTAATAAGCACATCGAACGCATAGCCAAAGAGATGAATTTAGCTTTTGAAGAGGCGTCCTACTTCGTGATTTCAGATAAGGTGCATAATAGCGCCTATAGTGTAAAGACCGACGCTATCAAGGTGAAAATGAAAGACGGTCAAATCCTTGACGCTGCTCAGGCGAGCGACCACATGAATCTACAAGCGCTTAGCGGCTCAGTAGAAAAATTCTTTTTGGCTTATAAAAGATAAAGAAAATTAGACAGCGATTTCTTCGCCTTCTTTATCAATGAAGTGATATTCCAATAGCTCGCAAGAAGAAGACGCTTCAACAGCAATTTTCACTTTGTGTTTCTTTCTCCAACGCTTGATGACGCTATCAAACCAGCCTTTAGTGAGATAGGCCTCTACCATTGGATGCACTAGAAGTTTCAACTCTTTGTGCGTTCCTTCTTCGCTAAGATAGCGAAGGCTATTTTCAATTTCATCTGTGAAAAGTACGGAAGCCTGCACGACACCTTTACCGCCGCAACTTGGACATTTTTCGGTAGTCACCACTTTTGTGACCGGTTTCACGCGTTCACGGGTGATTTCCACAACACCAAATTTACTTGGAGGAAGGACATTGTGTTTTGCTTTGTCCTCGGCCATAAAGTCGCGAAGCGCATCATGCAGTTTGCGCTGGTTGTCGCGGTTTTGCATATCGATAAAGTCGATGCAAATAATACCGCCCATATCGCGCAAACGGAGAAGTCGTGCTACTTCTTTTGCACATTCAATATTGGTTTGAAGTGCGTTTTCCTCCTGGTCTTTTACAGTAGCATTTTTTCTATTACCACTGTTGATGTCAATCACGTGCATCGCTTCGGTGTGCTCTACAATGAGATACGCACCACTTTTGAGATTGACCTGCTTACCAAAGCTTGCTTTGATTTGACGATGGATATTGAACGCATCAAACAAATCAGGCACTTTGTGCAATTTGACGATATTCTCTTGAGAAGGGGCAATTGATTTCATGTAACCACGAACCAATGCGGCTACTTGCTCATCGTTCACGTGTATGTTGGTGAAATTATCTGTCAGAAGATCTCTGAGTACCGAAGAGGTTTTGTCTATTTCACCTAAGATACGCTGCGGTGGACGAGCGTTCTTCATGGTCTTGTGCATCTCTTCCCATCGCTTCACTAGGTCTTGCAAATCTTGGTCAAGCTCCGTCACGCTTGCTCCTTCAGCTTGTGTGCGAATAATCACACCCATATTGCTAGGACGAATGCTTTGCATGGACTTTCTCAGGCGGTCTCTTTCGTTTTCATCGGTAATGCGCGATGAAAGAGAAACTTTATTTGAGAATGGGACCAATACTAGATATCGACCTGCGATAGTGATCTCCGAAGTGAGGCGAGGACCTTTTTGTGAGATAGGCTCTTTGGCTACTTGCACTGGAATGACGTATCCCTGTCCCATCACGTCTTTTATCTTCCCTTCCTTGTGAATATCCTGTTGAAGCGGGAAATTCATCAAGTCGGCTTCCTTCTGTTCACCGCTAATTGTGTGGCGAGTGAAGAGGTTGAGTGAAGAAAATTGAGGACCGAGATCGAGATAGTGCAAGAAGGCATCTTTATCGTAGCCGACATCCACAAAAGCAGCATTGAGGTGCGGAATAAGCTTGCGCACGCGGCCGAGGTAAATATCGCCCACAGCATACTGCTGATTGCGTTGCTCACGATGGAGCTCAATCAGTGATTTGTCATGCAGCAAAGCAATATCTACTCCAGTCGGAGTAGCATTTATGACTAGTTCGGCATTCAATGGAATGAGATTATGATGGATAAAATCCAGATAGGACTGGATATACGTATCCAGCCCTGTCTGAAAAATCACTTACAAGTTATTACTCAAGAGTAATATACTAGCGCACTTTTTTCTTGTGACGATTCTTTCTCAATCGCTTTTTTCTCTTGTGCGTTGCCATCTTATGGCGCTTTCTTTTTTTACCGCAAGGCATTGTTCTACGGGTTTAGTTTTGTTTCTATTTTATTTATAAAGTCCTTAACTCTGTTGGCCACAATCGTGTCCGAGTTATGTCTTAGCAATTGCTCATAGTTCTTTTTAGCCTCAGCCATCATCCCCAATTTCTCTTGCGTTTGAGCAGCAAAAAGCAACGCATAGTTGTTGGTAGAATCGATACGAACACCTTCATTGAAATAGTACAATGCTTTTTGAGCACTATCCATTTCCATGTAAAGACCTCCCATATCGATGTAGGCCGCCAAATAATTGGGTTCAATGGTCATTACTTTGTTAAAACGCTCAATCGCTTTGTCATACTGACCGCTTTTAACAGAGAAAACTCCCAACCAGTAATGCGCATCAACGTTGTCTTGGTCATCTGCCACAATTTCACGAAGGATGGTAATACCTTCCATCGGATTGGGGCCGTTCACCAGTTCAATGGCTTGCATCAACTTGAGCGAATCCTTATCAATTGGCTTTTCTGCTTTCTCCCTTATAGTAGAAGGCAGCTTAGGCATATATAAAAAAAGAACGAGTAGTCCTATGGACGCGGTGATGAGTAGTATAAGTGATGTCTTCTTAGACATGCTCAGCTACTTTCACTTTTTCTTTAACTGAATCCACGAACTCCTTAGCAGGTTTGAACGCAGGTACATAGTGTGCAGGAATCGTCACGCTGGTCTTCGCCAAAATGTTTCTTCCCAATTTTTCTGCACGCTTCTTAACAATGAAGCTTCCGAATCCACGGAGGTATACGTTTTCACCGTTCTCCATAGAGTTCTTAACAGTTGCCATGAAGCCCTCAACAATGGCCAGCACGTCTTCTTTGCTGATCCCGGTCTTGTTGGAGATGTCTGTTACGATATCTGCCTTCGTCATCTTTCCTTGTATTTTATATTATTGTTTTATGGATATTCGTCCAAATTTGGGGCGGCAAATATACGGCTAATCGCACAATTTCAATGCGTTGTTTATCCGAGTGTTAGCTTTTTTTTATTAAAAATATGAATTTTAACACTTCACTGGTCAGTTGGTATCACCGTTTTAAAAGGGATTTGCCTTGGCGAGATACGCGCGACCCCTATAAAATTTGGCTTTCGGAAATTATTCTCCAGCAAACGCGCGTGGATCAAGGAATGGCGTATTATCAAAAATTTGTTTCTAAATATCCCACAGCGTCCGATTTAGCTGCCGCCTCCGAAGATGAGGTGCTCAAAGATTGGCAAGGACTGGGTTACTACAGCCGTGCGCGCAATCTACATGGGTCTGCAAAGAAAATTGTTCAAGAACACAACAGTGGTTTTCCAAAGACCTATGCCGACATTCTTGATTTAAAAGGTGTAGGTGAATACACCGCCGCTGCTATTGCATCTTTTGCTTTCGACCTTCCTCATCCAGTGATCGACGGAAATGTAATGCGAGTGCTGTCGCGTTTCTTCGGAGTTTTCGATCCAATTGATAGTAAAGAAGGAAAAAGAAAATTGCAACAACTGGCTCAAGAACATCTGCTGAAAGAAGATCCTTCTACCTACAATCAGGCAATCATGGAATTTGGGGCGCTGCAATGCGTACCCGTAAATCCTAATTGTAACATTTGTCCGCTTCTAGCAGGTTGTGCTGCGTTTAAAACGAATGCCGTTTCCCAATTGCCGTACAAGGCAAAAAAGACTGCTGTCAAAGAACTTTTTGTATATTATGCAGTGATCGAATTTGAAGGCTCAGTCTATATGAAGAAGCGCTCGGGAGAGGGTATTTGGGAAGGACTATACGATTTTCCAAGTATTGAAAAGGAGAACGCTCTACATGACGACGAGGTTCTAGATGTCTTGAAGGAGCATCTTGAGGTTGAAGAATCAATAATTCAAGTAGAAATTTCAAAAGAATACAAGCACATCCTCTCACATAGACGGCTAAAAGCTCGTTTTTTTCATATAAAACTTTCGAATAAATGGCATAAAATGCCTCAAGGGGCAATAGAAATTCATTGGGATAATATTACCGAAAAGGGCATCCCACGCCTTATTGAGAAATACCTGCAAGATGTGGGCAAGTATGAATAAGTTGTATATAGAATATACGGTCGAGCCCTGAGGGGAGGTCGTATATTTGTCGAGTAAATTATTTGTTAACCAAAATTATTCAACAATGGCTAGCGTAAACAAAGTAATCCTTATTGGAAACTTGGGGGCAGATCCCGAAATCAAAACGTTTGACAACGGTGGAATGGTTGCTAACTTCAGAATCGCAACTACAGAGAGATGGAAAGACAAAAACTCTGGTGAGTTGAAGGAAAACACTGATTGGCACAACATCACAGTGCGTCGTCCTGCCTTAGCTAAGGTAGTTCAAGATTACATCAGAAAAGGAATGAGCGTGTACCTCGAAGGCCGCCTTCGCAATCGCTCGTGGGAAGTGAATGGTGAGAAAAAATACATCACCGAAGTGGATATCGATGAATTGACAATACTCACACCGAAGTCACAAAGCCCTACAGCAAATGGCACTCAAACAGCAAGCAGCAGCAATAGCATGCCGCCCGCACCACCAGTGCCTTCTGCTACGCCGGTAGAAGATGACCTTCCGTTCTAAATATCAGTCAAATCAATACCTTCCATTTTGGACAGTTGTAGTTTTATTTTAACTGATATTTTCGTTCTAAGTATCTTGAACAGTGCAGGGCCTATGGCCCTTGTGCTGGTTTTGCTCGCTTGCAGCGCGCTAATTTCAGGGAGTGAGGTAGCGCTCTTTTCTATCTCCCCCGCCCAAAAAGCGGAACTCAAAGAAGCAAAAGATAAAAGCAGTCAAGCAATCATTCAATTGCTTGAATCACCAGACAAAGAAACCGGCCCCAAGCGCCTGCTGGCAACAATTCTTATCGCCAATAACGCTGTCAACATCGCCATTGTTCTGCTCGCCACGCAACTCGCTAGTGACTGGTTTCCCGAAGGTAGTTATCCCGATTGGGTCATCACCCTAATCAATGTAGTAGCTATAACTTTCCTCTTGGTACTTTTTGGAGAAGTAATTCCCAAAGTATACGCCACAGGGAATAATCTTCGCAGCGCTCGGTTCATGAGTCTGCCATTAACCTTGATTCAAAAAATCTTTTCTCCTCTCACATTCATCCTCATGCGTTCAAGCGGATTTTTGGAAGATAAATTCAAAACAAAAAACGCTCGAAATATCACCGTTGATGACTTAGGATATGCACTTGAACTAACTCAAGATGACAACCTCACCGAAGAGGAAAACAAAATACTCGAAGGTATTGTCACCTTTGGAGCTAAAGAGGTGGGACAGGTCATGACGCCTCGCACTGATATATGCTCCGTTTGGGAAGACGATAACTTTGAAGAGGTTTTATCCAAAGTAATGGACAAAGGCTATAGCCGATGGCCTGTATTCAAAAACTCGCCCGATGAAGTCGTTGGTTTTTTATTCGTAAAAGACTTGCTGCCTTATCTCGAAGAACTAGAATACAATTGGCGAGAATTGATCAAACAACCTTTTTTCGTTCCAGAAAATAAAAAGATCGATGATCTGCTACAACAATTTCAAAAGGAAAAAAATCACCTTGCCATCGTTGTTGACGAGTACGGTGGAACGAGCGGACTCATCACATTAGAGGATATTCTGGAAGAAATCGTTGGAAATATTTCAGACGAATTCGATGACGAAGAATTGCATTACAGCAAACTCGACAACAAGAATTTCATCTTCGAAGGCAAAACGGCTTTGGTAGACATTTACAGAATTCTCGATATAGACTCAACTTTGTTTGAAGAAGCCAAAGGAGATGCTACAACCCTCGCGGGATTCTTACTTGAACAATCAGGCAGAATACTTGAAAAGGGAGATGAAGTGCATTTCGAAGGTTTCGTGTTTAAAATAGAATCAGCCGATAAGAGAAAAATAAAGCGAATAAAAATTACGTTGCCAGAAAGCATTTCACATGAATAAAAATCTATTTTTCATCTTATCACTCGTTGTTCTTTTTGCCGCATGCAGGGGCGAAGCGGTGCCCAAACCAAGAGGGTATTTCAGAGTGACTTTACCAGAACATTCTTACTCTCCCTTCGCCTCAGAATGCGACATAGCCATGGATGTTCCAAATTACGCCAAAATTGAAATCTTCAAAGACAAAATTTCAGAAGATAGTTGTTGGTTCAATATTCAAATTCCTCGTTTTAAGGCGACCATTTACTGCACCTATTTCAAAGTAAATGGAAACTTGGAGTCGCTCATCGGAGACTCATATACGTTCGCTGCCAAACATGAAATGAAAGCCACGGCGTTGAAGCGTACCCTCATTCACGATGAAGAAAACAAACTGAATGGAATCATTTATGATATCGAAGGTGAGGCAGCCTCTCAAGCCCAATTCTTCCTCACCGATTCTACCACGCACTTCTTTAGAGGAAGTCTATACTTTAACAATAAACCCAACCCCGACTCGATAGCTCCGGTGCTCGAGTTTGTGAGAAAAGATATCGATCACATGGTGCGATCGGTGAGATGGAAATATTAACGCGACACTGCACGCACAATCATCACTATCACACAAATCAAAAAGAGAAGAATGGAAATTTTATTGATTCCATGCATGAATCGCAAATTGACATCCACTTTTTCCTTTTTGAAAAAATTGACAGGATTGAGGTAATAGAGAATTTTTTTGAGCAACATAATGAATGCTTTTGGCAAATATAACCAACGAAAGGAGGAATTGTTGTGAATGTGCTTTTGCTAGACAATTACGATAGCTTTACCTATAATATTTTCCATTATCTCCGCTCCAACGGGCTAGACGTTGCCGTATTTCGCAATGATAGGATTACCATAGAGCGGGCGATGCAGTTCGACGCAATTGTGCTTTCACCTGGGCCAGGACTCCCCGCTGGAGCAGGTATTATGATGGACTTGATTGAAGCTGCTCAAGCGTCAAAACCAATTCTAGGTGTATGCCTCGGCTTACAAGCGATAATCGAGCACTATGGAGGTTCGCTCAAAAATCTAGGTAAGGTAAT
>JBILSZ010000039.1:0-24160 GCA_044371755.1 Flavobacteriales bacterium
ATATCGACCAGCAAGCATAGCAATCGCCGGAGGAGTAAGCGCAAATAGTGCTTTGAGAGAGTCATTCACCACAATGGCCAATCAGAAAGAAATTCCTTGTCTGGTGCCTGCGTTTGAATTCACTACAGACAATGCTGCCATGATCGGAGCGGTGGGCTACTTTTCATATTTGTCTAACAATTTCTCGTCATTGTCTGATGTTCCTAACCCTAAAGCGAAGATTTAGTTAATTCCCTACTTTCCAATTGACTTGTTTGGCTGAAAGTTCTATTTTAGCTCCACCTTAACAAGATCAATCATGGGTTTACTAGCGAACAGCGCCTTTTCGCGCAGTCTTATCATTCTTTTGTCCGAAGCATACAGCCATCGCTCTTATCCATTCGCTATTGAATTGATGGAGGAGAAGGTGATTGCTGGCATTCGTAATTCGGCGTATCTTAGAATCTCGGGCATACGTCTTACTCTAGACAATGTGGTGCACAGAGAACACGAGATAAAAATACATGCAAGTAATATCTTGGGGTTTGGTCTTACGGCACGCTTGGTTAAAAAGGCCGAATATGAGACCGAAGTTCAGGTAATAGTTTGCGATAAAAAGCTAGAACGTATTCCTAATTTAGAGAAAGATTTTCTCAACGAAATCAAGGAGGCGCTCTACGTTTCGTAAAGTAGCCTTCCATTTTTCCTCACCATTACCTTTTATTTGAACATTTCGTTGGCGGTCCGGACGGGTTCCGATAGCTATCGGAACGAACCCGCACAAAAAAACCTCTCAAAGTGAGAGGCTAATTGTTGGCGGTCCGGACGGGACTCGAACCCGCGACCCCATGCGTGACAGGCATGTATTCTAACCAACTGAACTACCGGACCGTGCTTTAAAAGCGGTTGCAAAAATAGAGTAAAAGTTTGATTTAGCAAGTCTTTTTGAAAAAAAATCACCCCAAGGCTGTCTTTTTCTTCTTTTGCATTAAGAACCAATACATTCCAACACCAGCCACTACAAAGCATACAGCAATTACTTGCGCTTGCGTGGCATCGATGCCAAACAGGTCAAATTTGTTGTTTACACGAATTGACTCAATTAAAAAACGCTCAATGCCATTTAAAATAAGGTAAAGAGCAGTAATGATACCAGCAGTTTTAATGCGTTTGCGCAATAACCAGAGAAATGCGAAAATTCCCACGGCCATGATTGTTTCATACAACGGGGTAGGCCACACGGAGGGCACCAAATGAGTGCAATAGCCTTCCCAGCAAGGTACATTAGGATCTGTAATGCGCATCCCAAAGGTGTCTGCATTCGGACCCAGCACTCCATTTACATTATTCGGATAGTCATAAGACCAAAACCAATCAGGCAACCAGGAGAGCCACCCAGGCTTAGGAGCTGTATTAGCAATACCCCAGTCTCCATCGCCACTCACCTGACAGCCTATGCGGCCAATGCCATAACCCAAAATCATCCCTGGAGTAGCCGAATCGGTAAGATGCAAAAAATGAATGCCTTTTTTATAGGCAAAAACCAATACAGCTGCAGCGCCCAAGATCAACCCGCCATAGACGGTAAGACCACTCAAAAAACTCTGAAGATCTGGACTTTTAAAAAATGCGACAAATTCATCAGGATTTTCAAATAGGTGAAAAAGCTTCGCTCCAGCGATTCCAAAAATTGCCGCGAGAAAGGTAATGGTGCCGGTGTACTCGTATATGTGAAAATCGACAATTTCTTCTTTGGGCTGAGGCAATTGTCTCTTTTTATAATACCAATACTTCCAACCGCCAAAAGCCAATGCCATCAATAATCCCAGCATCCAATAGCCTTCTGAAGAAAATATATGCTGCTGTGGAGTTTCACCTGGTTGAAATAAACGTGAGCTATTGAGAAATAGGTAGACGAACTTCCAACCCATGATAAAGCCAAGGAAGGCGTTGGTGAGAATATCCATCCAATCAGGACCTTTGCCAGTCACGAGCTTACGCTTTTCCGGCTTTAACAATCCTTCTTCTTCCTTTCTCTTTAATTCGCGACTCAGAGTGTAGCTTGAGATTACAAATGCCAATGCAACGAAAAATCCAAAACTATTGAGGAGCTTCGTCCACGGCCAATCAAGGCCAAATAAGTCGAGTAGTGCGTGATATATGGTTGGATACATATTGCAAATCTACAATGACTCGAGCATTGAATGATAGTCATATTGAAGATCCTCATGTAAACCAGAAATGAGCTTGCGAGTCTTTTCCAACTGTCGATCGTAAATATTCAATAGCACCATGTGTTTCATGGATTTAAATCCACGCTCTTTCATTTTTTTACAAAAGAAAATAAGTAATTCTACCTCAGTTGTTTTGATGCCACTGTATTTGGATTTCTTATTTACATTTCTAAGAATTTTTCGAACAGATTTCTTGATGTAATAGGTGTTGAGATCAAGAATGCGCGAAAAGTCAAGAGCGATTTCTTCTTTGATATCCTCAATGTATTGCTGTTCATCATGTGCTTCAAAAAGCAGATAGGAGAGGAGTTCTTTATTCTCTTTTTTGTACTTGGCCACACGCAAGCAATGCTCTAGTAAGTCTTCCTTAGAAAGACTTTTGAGCTCTTTTTTTATTTGAGCTACACTTGCGGTTTCCATTCAATTATTCTTTCGTTAATGATATTAAGGTGCTTGTGATCGTGATCTACGATCCATTGCAAATGCTCTAAGAAAGACATTTGTTTGCCCGAACTTTCATGGAGGCAATTCCTTGGACTTAAAATTTCAAGATTTTGTTTTATCATATTCACATGCGCTGTGCGAATAGACTCCAAGTCATCAAGTATTTGCGAAATGTTTTGCAAGTCGAACTGAGCAGCTTCAGTGTCAGCATTGGTTCCATTCCATGGTCTGAGCGCCGGTCGTTCAAGAAAGTAGTCGTCCAATCGTCCGATCCAAAGAGACTCCATAGTGAGCAAATGCCCTGCGTGCGTTTGGATACTCCACTTTTGCTGCGGGCGCTCCAATAGAAGCCTTGTGTCTATTTTTCCAATGACTGCTTTTAACGAGATCGGAAATGTGAGCAATTGGTCTAATTCAATCATTTTCTTAAAATAAAAAAAAGCCTTTCCTAAAAAAGGAAAGGCTTTCACATGTTCATTATAAATATTACCAAGTGCCAACGAAGTTCTTTTGATACTCCGTCCATTGCTCTTGAGTAAGAATTTCTTTGTGTTTGTCTTGGGCAAAAAGCTTCATAAAGATTTCAAGGTCCTTTGCTGTTTTATAACCTACGATAGGGCTGATGTATGTGCCATCCGCGTCAAGAATCACCAAGGTCGGATAGGCAGAAACTTGAAGGTAGCGAGCGAATTGGTGCACGCCGTTGCGGCCTTGTTTATTGGGGTCAAAATCTGGGTTAGTGAAGGATTGATCCTTAAAAGCAACAGGCTCAGCAGATTCAGCATCAAACTTTACGCAGTAATAGTTGGCGTTCATGTATTCGATGAATTTCGGATCGGTAAATGTATTTTGAGACATCATTTTACAAGGTCCGCACCATTTGGTGTATACATCGATCATTATTTTTCTTGGAGATTTAGCAGCGGCAGCCATCGCTTCTTCCACTGTATACCATTTGATTTCTGCCGCTGGAGCTGCTTTTTCAGGTGTTGCCGAAATCATGAACAATGACGAGATTGTCAGCGCAATGATTCCAAAGACAGCGATTTTTTTAATATTCATTTGATAAAGTTAAAAATTATTTTACTTCCAACATCAATTTTCTGACCAAAGGAGAAATTAGTATCAAAATCACACCAGCTATGATGGCGTACCAAGCAAAATCATAATATCCTTCTGTGTAAATATTTAGTTTTTCAACAGGTGATGCACTTTCATCAGGTGAAATACTTGCACCAAAAAGTCCTGCGACGTATTGACCGTAAGCGCTTGCTAAAAACCACATTCCCATCATAAAACCCTGAAGGCGATCTGGTGCAAGTTTAGTCATTGCTGAAAGCCCAATCGGCGAGAGGCAAAGTTCTCCGAGGGTAACAGCAAAGTAAGCAGTCGTAAATACATCAAGAGATGAAACTCCATTTGCGTCTGCAAAGAATCTTCCTGAGAAGAATATCAAAAAGCCTAACCCTAAGAAAATAAAGCCGACACCAAATTTGACAACGGTGTTGGGCTCCATTTTGCGTTTTGCCATTTTAACCCAAATAGTCCCAACGATTGCGGCAAAAGCAATCACAAATAGTGAATTTGCAGCGTTATTAACGCCATTTGGGTCGAGTTCAACTATTCCTAAAAGTTTATTGTTGAGATGATCGGCCGCAAACAAGCTCAATGAGCCACCTGCTTGTTCGAAAATGGCCCAAAAAACAATAGAGAAGAAAATGAAAAATAAAGCTGCGAATAATTTTTTGTTCTCGGCGACAGTATTTTTCGTCATTTCATATCCTAAGTACAACAGACTGAAAGGGCCAATGAAGTACATAAAATAATCGGTATACTTCGTGTTGGCCACCATTACCATGATGATGGGAATACAAATGAGTCCGCCAGCATAGACGATATAGTCTAGCCACTTTTTATTCGTAATTCCTTTTGTCTCGAATGGAGAGAGGCCAATAGGACCCATCGACTTTTGTGTGTAAACGAAAGTTATAAGACTTATGGTCATTACAACTGCGGCTAAACCGAAGGCAACATTCCACCGAAGACCTTCACCTATTATGCTTCCAAATAATTCGCCCTTACCTATAGCAATGCAGCAATATCCGCCTAAAAGCGCGCCTATGTTGATACCCGCATAGAACAATGAAAAACCATCGTCTCTTCTTGAGTCACCAGTTTTATAAAGTTGACCAACCATACTCGAAATGTTTGGTTTGAAGAATCCAGTTCCAATGATGTTGAATGAGATTCCAAGAAAAAAGAATTCTTTTGGATTGATCGCGAGAATTACGCTACCTGTGATCATCAATAACCCACCCCAGAAGAGAGACTTTCTAAACCCAAGAATTTTATCTGCAAATAAACCGCCGATAAATGTGAACGCATACACCCAAGCCTGTGTGGCTCCATATTGAAGATTGGCAGCTTTGTTATCCATGAAAAGCTCATTCACCATAAAGAAAGTGAGCATACCTCTCATTCCATAGAAGCTGAAGCGCTCCCACATTTCAGAAAAGAACAAATACCAAAGTTGTTTCGGATATTTTCCGGAAAAGTTTTGGATTTTTTCTAATTCAGGATTTATTGAGTTAGAATCCTTGCCAATCAATTCACCATCGAGTGTTTGAGACATAATTGAAATTTATTTAGGAAACTCCTTTTTCGCGCATTAGTAATGCCAATCGGGATATTTAGTCATTATTAATTAACACCCTTTTCTCGCATGATTTTATTCAACCATCGCAGTTGAACAAATAGTAGCACCGCTGCCACCATAACCAATGCGAAATTCATGAAGAAAAATCCTCCCTTGTCTTCAGTTGCTTCGAAATTGCTAGATAGAATTCCTGCAAGTTTATTGCCCAGACTCGTTGAAAGGAAAAATCCACCCATCATCAACGCTGTCAATCGAGGAGGAGAAAGTTTTGAAACTAGGGATAGTCCCATTGGTGAAAGGCACAACTCACCGATTGTAATTACTCCGTAAGTGGCAAAGAGCCAGAGAGTGCTAGCTTTATCAGTTGCAATATCCGTTGAACGAACAGCTAAAACCATCACGAGAGCGCTTAATGCAGTAATTACAAGGCCAATCGCAATCTTGGCTGGAGTGGATGGTTCTCTTTTTCTTCTTGCAAGAAATCCAAAAACTCCCACCACAATTGGGGTAAGTAATATCACCCAAAATGGATTAATACTCTGATAAAGCTCTGTACTTGCCAAAAGAAGACTGCTTCCTTGAGCTGGTCTTTCATTTACAGGAAGATTATGGAAGTACTTTTTAGAAGACTCAATCAAACTGATTTCATCCGTTAAAGCCTTATATTCAGGGGTTTTATCACCAAATGTTTTTTTCAAATTTACCAAAGAATCCAGATGCGCTTGGTATTGTGCCTCATCCATATCAATCCACTCTCCGTATGTCACCCTTTGGGCCATTCCTATATTATCCGCAGCTGGCCCAATTGCCTCGGGCATTTCTCTATGGGTATATTCCTCTGCCCACACCGTTAGCGCATCACCATTTTGGTGGAAGATGGCCCAAAAAATAACGATACATGCAAACACCGAAAGGAGCGCCGCAATAGGGCGTCTGTCCTCTGTGTCAGCTTTCAACATCATGTAAATAAAGAACAGGATAACCGGTATACAACCGAAAATAAACGCATCATTACTATCAGTACCGAAGAAATTACCTCCTGGATTGTCCGCACCAGTTACGCCTTTCAAGAAATATCCAATCACCCCAAAAATGAGCATTGGTAAAATGGTGGAAGCTAATATCACCCAAGTAGGCAAATCTCCAGCCTTTGCAGGTTTCAATATGTCAGCTTCTTTTACGTGCTTCGTCCCACTGGCAAATACAATTAAACCGATGATCATACCAACTCCAGCGGCTGCAAATGCATATCCCCATCCATAATTGTTTCGCATGTATGCAGCAACGAAATTGCAAATGAAAGCACCGATATTAATTCCCATATAGAAGATATTATAACCGCTATCTTTATTGGCTTTGTATCTCTCATCGTTATACAAATTACCAACAAGTGTGGAAATATTAGGTTTGAAAAAACCATTACCGAGAATTATAAGCAAAAGACTTATGTAAAAGGCAGTTTCATTGTGAATGGAAAGTCCGAGGTATCCCGCGGCCATCAAGGAACCACCTAAGAATATAGATCGTCTGTAACCCAAAAGACGATCTGCTAAGAGACCACCAATAAATGGAGTCAAATACACGAGGCCTATATAGGTCCCGTAAACGTCAGATTTTTTTTGACCTGAGAATCCCATTCCACCGCTTTCCCATCCATCTAACATGTAGAGTGAGAAAATACCGAGCATGAGATAATATCCAAATCGTTCCCACATTTCTGTGAAGAACAAAACGTACAACCCTTTTGGGTGTTTTGAACTAGATGAAGATTGACCTGTCATAGATTCTTTTGGTTATATAGGTATCCGCCAAATGTAATAAAAAGCCCTCTTCAAGAGAGGGCTTTTGTTTTTAACTTTATAAGTTGGTTTTCAGGAAATTCGTCATTTTATTATAGAGGTGTACCCGCGTATTTCCTCCATATATCCCATGATTTTTATTGGGATAGATAAATTGTTCAAACTGTTTATTGGCCTTCACCAAAGCTGAAATCATGTCCATGGTATTCTGAAAATGGACATTATCATCTGCGCTGCCGTGAACCAAAAGATAATCTCCTTTGAGGGCTTGCACAAAATTAATAGGGGAGTTGTTTTCATAGCCGCCACTATTTTCCTGAGGTGTGCGCATGAATCTTTCTGTATAGATGCTATCGTAATATTTCCAATTGGTAACAGGAGCCACAGCAATCCCTGTAGTATAGTAATCCGCACCTTTGGTCATACATAATGAACTCATATATCCGCCATAGCTCCAACCTTGAATTCCAATACGCGCGGGATCCACGTAAGTCTGTCCTTGAAGGTATTTCGCCAAATCAATAAAATCATTGGTTTCAGCTTTACCCAAATTCATATAAGTAGCATGTTTGAATTTTCTGCCTCGATACTGCGTACCTCGAGGGTCACAACTCACAACGATATAACCTTCCTGACAAAGCATCTGATGCCACATATAACCGCGACCTTCCCACTGATCCATAACAGTATTATGACCAGGACCGCCATAAATCGCTACGAGTACAGGATATTTTTTTGAAGAGTCAAAGTTCTTAGGTTTCATAATCCAACAATTTAAATCTACACCGTCGGCGTTTTTAAATTGGAAGAATTCTTTCTTGGTCAAATTATATTTCAAAAGTTTTTCTGAAAGAGATTTGTTGTCTACTAACAATCTAATTTGCTTACCAGATGCATCGTGCAATGTGAATTGAGCTGGCGAGTTGGCGTCACTGTGCTGCATGATGTAATATTTAAAACCCTTTGAAAATTCGGCTCCATTTACTCCCTTCTTTATACTTATTTTCTTAGGATTTGCTTTTTTCTTTTTGTATTCAAATGAATATACTTGCTTGTCCATGGCTCCATTCGTACTGGCACTGTAATATATAGTTCCTGTAGCATCGTCCATTCCGTAGAAGTCTACAACATCCCATTCACCTTTGGTAAGTTGCGTAATCATTTTGCCAGTGAGATCAAACAAATAAAGATGATTATACTCGTCTCTTTCGCTATTCCAAATAAATCCAGAACCATCTTTTAAGAAAGTAAGCGCGTCGTTGACATCAATATAAGTATCAGCTTTTTCACTGAAGATAATAGTGCTTTCAATTTCAAAAGGCTGCACCTTCGTCATATCACTCAGTAGAAATTCAAGATGATTTTGATGGCGATTGAGACGCATCACAATCAATTGATGCGAGCCAACACCCCATTTAATTCTTGGGAAATAAATATCCGTTTCTGTTCCCGTATTTACACGTTGATTCATTTCGGTCATGATGTTGTAGACCCAAATACTCACGGTACTATTGCGCTCGCCGGCTTTGGGATATTTGAATGTATAGCGATCTGGATAAAGACCTCCGTACATATCCATTCCAAACTCACGGACTTGCTTTTCATCAAATTTGTAATATGCAATGTGACTTCCATTTGGGCTCCAATAAAAACCTCTATCAAACCCAAATTCCTCTTCATACACCCAATCTGTGGCGCCGTTGATGATCTCGTTCCACTTGCCATCTCTCGTGATTTCGTGCTCTTCTCTGGTTCTTAAATCTGTATAAAACAAATTATTATCTCTTACAAATGCTACCTTGGTTCCATCCGGTGAAATACTCGCCAATCGTTGTTTTCCTTTTTTCTGATCTGAAATGGGAATGGTTTTTCCAGATGTCAAATCATGAATAAAAAAGTGGGCCGAAAAGCTGTGGCGATAAATCTGTTCGGTTTCGGTTTGGATCAAAATCTTCGATTCATCTTTGCTGAATTCATAACCATCGAATGTCTTGTCAATATTCTCAAAAATACTCTTTGACGAAGCGATAGTGGCTACCTTTTCACCTGTAGCATATCCATATTTCACAATGGTAGTTCCCATTGCATCGCTGTCTTCTTGCGCTGTATAATGCAAACCGTCATTCATTGAATTTAGACCGTAAACAGCGTCAGCTCCAAATTCTGGGCTACCCCAGATCAATTCATTGGTGAGATTGTTTTGAGAGAAAATGACGCCACAATGAAACACGAGCGCCAGCGTAAGCCACTTTTTCATATTGTAATTTAGATTTGGACGAATGTAATAGCAATTGGCCGATGGTTCAAAACTATTACTTGAGCGGTGTTAGTATTTTTTTGTGTACAAGGGTTTTCAAACATAATGCCTTCTTTATTTAGCAGTATGACTGGTTATTCAAAATTGACAGCTTCTGATATTCATTTTTTTCAAGTTCTTCTTGGAAAGGAGTTTGTTTTTACTGACATCGAAACACTCGATGAATACGGGCATGATGAAACCGAAGATTTGGTATTCGCACCTGAGGTGGTATTGAAACCAATTAATACAGATGAAGTGGCAGCCATCATGCGTCACTGTGACGAGAAGAGAATACCTGTGACACCTATTGGTGCTCGCACAGGATTGAGCGGTGGAGCTCTCAGCCTTATGGGCGGTGTAGGTCTTTCAATGGAGCGCTTCAATAAAATTCTTTTTATTGATGAAAAAAATCTTCAAGTGCATGTTCAACCAGGTGTGATCACCCAGGTATTGCAAGAAGAAGTTCAAAAAAAAGGATTGTATTATCCTCCTGACCCAAGTAGTCGGGGAAGTTGTTTCATTGGAGGAAATCTTGCAGAAAACGCAGGAGGTCCTCATGCCGTAAAGTATGGAGTGACGAAAGATTTTGTGCTGAATTTGGAAGTTGTAACTGCAACAGGTGATGTCATAAACACCGGTGCAAATACATTAAAGAATAGCACTGGCTACAATCTAACGCAACTTATGGTAGGCAGTGAGGGCACATTGGGGATTATCACAAAAGCAGTTCTTAAGCTGATTCCAAAGCCTGCCTTAGATGTCTTGATGTTAGTTCCATTCGCTTCCGCCGAGAAGGCTTGTGAGGCAGTGTCAGCCATTTTTAGAGCAGGCATTGTTCCCAGTGCCTTGGAATTCATGGAACGCGACGCGATTGATTGGACATTGCGCTATGTATCAGATGTTCAATTGCCCGTGGAAGACCACGTTATGGCGCATCTACTAATAGAAGTCGACGGAAATCATCTCGATGCAATCATGGCCGATTGCGAAAAAATTTCTGAAGTCGTAGCTTCATTCGATGCTGGCGAAATTTTATTCGCAGACAATGAAACGCAAAAGAATCAACTGTGGAAATTGAGAAGGAGAGTAGGCGAGGCTGTAAAATCAAATAGCGTTTATAAAGAAGAGGATACTGTTGTGCCCCGTTACGAACTCCCTACTTTACTGAAAGGAGTGAAAGAAATTGGAAAAAAATACGGATTCAAATCTGTTTGTTACGGACATGCCGGAGATGGAAATTTACACGTAAATATTATAAAAGGAGATTTAACCGAAGATGAATGGAATGAAACACTAAAAATTGCCATTCAAGAGATATTCGAATTATGCGTTCGATTGAAAGGAACATTAAGTGGCGAACATGGCATTGGGTGGGTTCAAAAAGAATATATGAATTTGGCATTTAGCACAACAGAGTTGATGATCATGAAAAATATTAAGGCTGTTTTTGATCCGAATTCCATCCTAAATCCAGGGAAAATTTTTCCATCTGATAAAAACCAAGACCATCTCACCGATTCAAAAGTGCTTTAAATCAGATGATAATGAACTTTTACATAAAAAATCGTTAAAAAAAAGTTATGTTAGCAGAGGTATTTAGAAAATCCATATATATTTGCTCTGTATTTAGGTAGTGTACCTTAATACACATAAAGAGTTAGTTGAGTTGAGCCGTCCTGGCTCAAAACAATTACGATAGTTTTTAGTTTTTCAGTTTAAGCCATTAAGTCCCGCCAACGAGGTGGGACTTTTTGGTTATATACGTTTCGTAACTTGCGCGGCAATGTCAAAAACAATCGTCATCATAGGAGGTGGAGCTGCGGGGTTCTTCACTGCAATCAACATCGATGCTCCCAGCGGAACAAGGATTTTCATATTAGAGAAATCAAACAAACTACTTTCTAAAGTAAAGATATCTGGTGGCGGGAGATGCAATGTGACCCACGCATGTTTTGAGCCTAAAGAACTGGTAAAATTCTATCCTCGCGGCACCAAAGAATTGAACGGTCCTTTTCATCAATTCAGTACTGGGGACACATTTGAATGGTTTGCCAGTCGCGGTGTAGAGTTAAAAATAGAGGATGATAATCGTAGCTTTCCTATCACCGATTCATCACAAACAATCATTGATTGCTTTTTAAAAGAAGCGGAAAAAAAGAATATAAAAGTTGAAACTCAAAATGGATTGGAAGAGCTCACATTTGACGATGAACAAAATCGTTGGATGGTGCACACTACAAGTGGAGGTGTGATAGCTAGTGAAGTAGTGGTAATAGCAGCAGGTTCAAGTCCCCAGATGTGGGATAAATTGAAGGGCTTTGGGCTCAACATGATTGATCAAGTTCCTTCTCTTTTCACATTTAACATAAAGGATAGAAGAATAGATGGTCTTGCAGGATTATCATCCACGCATGCACGTGTGACCATTCCTTCATTAAAAATAGATGCACTTGGACCAGTTCTAGTGACGCATTGGGGGTTGAGTGGCCCTGGTATTTTAAAGATTTCTGCAATTGCTGCGAGAAGTTTGTCACACCTCAATTATCAATTTGAAGTCACTGTGAATTGGCTCGCTAATGAGGATTTGGAAAGTCTTACAGAACTTTTTAAAACTCTAAGAACAGAGCAGTCGCGCAAGTTGATTCATTCTTTTTCGCCCGTTGATATTCCCTCGAGACTTTGGACAGCATTAATTCAAGAGGCCGTAGATCCAAATCTAAAGTGGGCTGATATTTCCAATAAAGCCATAGATGCTATTGCTAATGCCCACGTAAATTGTAAGTTTCGTGTAGAAGGAAAGTCTACATTCAAAGACGAATTCGTGACCGCAGGAGGAGTAGATTTAAAAGAAATAGATTTTAAAACAATGGAAGCCAAGCGGTTTAAGGGGCTTTACTTTGCTGGAGAGGTGCTGGATATTGATGCCGTGACGGGGGGATTTAATTTTCAAGCGGCTTGGACGACTTCTATAATTGCCGCCCGTTCCATCTCTAAATCATTGTCTTCTGAAAAATCCTTTTAGCTTTGTTGCTCAAATAAACCTATTGACCTTATGTCGAATAATCTATTGAAAGGGAAAAAAGGCATCATCAGCGGTGCTTTGAACAACATGTCTATCGCATGGAAAGTAGCAGAGAAGGCCTACGAGCAAGGAGCAGAAATTGTGTTGACCAACGCACCAATAGCGATGCGCATGGGTGAGATTAAAGAATTGTCAGCCAAATTGGGTAATTGTCCTATCATCGCAGCCGACGCTACAAATGAGCAGGATATTGACAACCTCTTCAATCAATCAATGGAACACTTTGGTGGGAAGATGGACTTTATGCTGCACAGCATTGGAATGTCACCAAACGTTAGAAAGGGTCGTCACTATACAGACGTGAACTACGAATGGTACCGTCAGACCTTGGATGTGAGCGCGATTAGCTTGCACAAAATGTTGGCGACCGCTTATAAAAAAGATGCATTGAACGATTGGGGATCGGTGGTAGCACTGACATACATCGCAGCTCAGCGTATTTTCCCTGATTACAATGACATGGCCGATGCTAAATCACTACTCGAGAGCATTGCCCGAAGCTTTGGATATCACTACGGAACTTCCAAAAAAGTTAGAATCAATACGGTATCTCAATCACCTACTGTGACAACAGCGGGCAGCGGTGTAAAGGGATTCGATGGATTCATCAATTATAGCGAAGCAATGTCTCCTCTTGGCAATGCTGATGCTGATGCATGCGCAGACTACTGTGTAGCATTGTTTAGTGACCTTACTCGCTATGTAACCATGCAGAATCTTTTCCATGACGGAGGGTTTAGTATCACAGGTGTGACTCAAAACGTAGTGGAGCGATTCGCTTCTGAATAAAATATGCTATTTTTCTAAAAAAGCCCGTTGGAATGCTCGTGTGAGTAATTCAACGGCTTTTTTATTTTCTTGAAGTCCCGCTGGCGGGCCATAGGGAGTTTTATTTACATCAATCACGAATATTCGACCATCACTGTGTCGCAAAACATCTAATTCACAAAACTCTGCTTGCATTGCTTTTGCAAAAGCTCCTATTCGCTTCAGTTCTTCATTTGAAAAAATCATATCAGGAACGTGAAGTTCCGAGTAAGAAACCTCATTCGTAAAACGCACCTTTTTTTCTTTGAATTTTTTATAGACAAGCGGCACTTCATAATGAATTACTGGCACTCTGTAGTCGACTACATATTGTTCATCAACATCGTTGTCAATGAGCATCTGATAGATGGCTTGCTCGCGCGGTTTCGCAATAGGACATTGCAATTTACGTCCATCATGCAATGCATTTTCATCAGATTTTTCTACAGCAATGCCTTGATAGCTCAAGGGATCTATAGTGGTATTGTATCCAAAAACTTCCAAATGAATTCGGTCAACAATCTTTTTTGAAATATCAACGCAGTATTTATTAATGACTTTTTTATTTGGATAATTCTGCGTCACCGCATCTGAATTGCCATGTGTAATATCTTCAAAATAAAGTACCACGTCAGGATTTTTCACCAATTGATTGGTGAGGCGAAAGTTCAAAGCATCTGCAATTTTAAAAATAGTGGTGCGCTTGCTCGGAAAGTCAGGAGAAACGACGATAACTGGCAGTTTGCCGCGGTTTGCTATTCTTTTTTTCGAATCTTTAAAAAAGAATTTTACATCCTTACCGATAATCTCAAAGAAGCTAAGACTTGCATTATAATTATTGCGCCAACCTTTTTTATATGCCTTCATTTTTTCTTTTTCTGATTGACGAATTCTGTGATAAAATCCTTGGAAAGATCGCCTCTAGCTGGAGAGTATTCGCGACCATAAAAGATGATTTGTAAGTGAAGTTTATTCCATAATTCTTCAGGGAATAATTTCTTCGCATCTTTTTCGGTTTGTTCTACATTCTTCCCATTGGTGAGCTTCCATCGGATCATGAGTCTATGAATATGTGTATCCACTGGAAAAGCGGGCACTCCAAAAGCTTGTGCCATCACTACCGAGGCAGTTTTATGTCCCACGCCAGGCAATTCTTCGAGCTCCTCAAATGATTGAGGCACCTCTCCATCATACTTCTCAATCAGTATTTCTGATAGCCTGCGGATATTCTTGCTCTTCGCGGGAGATAGTCCGCAAGGTCTGACAATGGCTTCAATTTGCTCTACTGTGAGTTTGAGCATTTTGAAAGGATTGTCAGCTTTTTTAAATAAAAGCGGAGTGACCTTGTTTACACGTTCATCGGTGCATTGAGCACTTAGCAAAACTGCTATAAGCAATGTGAATGGATCTTTATGATCGAGTGGGATGGGAGTCTCTGGATAGAGACGCTCCAATTGCTCTACGATGTAAGCCGCCTTTTCTTTTTTTGTCATTTATCTATAACTTACTTCGAAAGGTTTTTGTTTGGTCAGAAATATGGTATGGTTCCAACCATTCATTCTCAAGTCAATGATGTTTTTTTGATCTTCAAAATGCTCGAAAAGCACCGTATTTTCAGCAGATATAGTATTGGGCATATCCACAAAAGTGAATTCAAAATAGAGATGTGTTAACTCAGGATCCACCTCTTTGCCAATATATTTCAGCGCAATTGAATTGTCATTGATTTTTATCTTGAACTTCTTTTCGATGTATTCTTGAATGAGCCAATTTACGTCTTTGCGTTCGCGCTCGCTGCCCAAGAAAAGACTAGATCCGTCTGGAGCTATAGCCCGTTCGAGGTCATCTGTAAAAATCTTACAGGTAACTTCATAAATACCCGTACGAACATTATATTCTACGATATTATTTGAAACGTAGAATTTATGGGGTGCCCAAGATGTCAGGGCAACAAATGCTAAAATCCAAAGCAAATTTTTCATGGTGATAACTGCGTTTGCAAGTTTACGATTCAAAATTGTACCAATGCGGTGAAAGCATCATAATTTTGAAACATGGCAATATACTTAAATGCGGAACAAGTAGAGCAATCTCAGCGTTTGGTCCTCGGGGCCAACCGCATTGTGATTACCAGTCACAAATCGCCCGACGGCGATGCAGTTGGCAGCGCTCTCGGGTTATACCACGTTCTCAAGTCCATGAAGTCGGAGGTATCTGTGGTTCTCCCAGATAGTGTTCCCGATTATTTACATTGGATTTCGGACTATCAAAAAATTGTTTTTTTTGATTCTAATCAAAATGAAGCACGCGAGCTTATCTCAAGAGCCGATTTGATTTTTGTTTTAGATTATAATATCTTTTCTCGCACGGGTGAACAAATGGCGCAGGCCCTAGAAGCCGCTTCTTCGGATTACATCCTTATTGATCATCATCAACAGCCCGGCGACTTTGCCAAAGTGACCTATAGTGACACATCTGCTTGTAGCACGTGTGAGATGATTTACCGATTCGTGCGCTCGTGCGATTGGTTGAGCGCAATCAAAACTGAAGCTGCGGAAGCACTCTATTGCGGCATTATGACCGATAGCGGATCATTTCGCTTTCCGTCTGTCACTGCCGAGACACATCAGATTGTTGCTGATTTGATTGAAAATGGTTTGGATCATGCAAAAATTCACAGAGCAGTCTACGACACGAACTTGCTCGAACGTCTTCGTTTGGTTGGCTATTCTTTGAGTGAGAAATTGGAAGTTTGGCAAGATGCAGCTACTGCTATCATTACACTAACAAAAGAGGAGCTCGAGCGTTTTCACCATCGTCCGGGCGATACCGAAGGTTTGGTAAATCAAGCCTTGAGTATAAGAGGGGTGAAGGTTGCAATTTTTGCACGAGAAGGTCACAACGAGATCAAGCTTTCGTTCCGGTCAAAAGGAAGTTTTGATGTGAATACTTTTGCGCGCAATGGATGGAATGGTGGAGGTCATCGCAATGCAGCCGGTGGCTCATCCAATGTTGATATGACTCAGACCATCCAAGCTTTAAAGACTGCAATCTATGATGTCAAAAATGAAATCATAAACTCATGAAGTACCTATTGTTTTGTTTTGCCGTAGTACTCATGAGTTGCAACGGTTGTCGTGAAAAAAAAGAGACCAATGATGTTTCGACATCCGAACAAATGATGAAAGACCTCATTGAATTTAATAAGAGCCAACACGAGAATGAGATGAAAGAGGTCAAATCTTTTATCAAATCAAAAAAATGGCCAATGACGGAGACTGGCACTGGTATGCATTATTGGATCTACGAAAAAGGAACAGGCGTCCAAGCCAAACTCGATGACTACGCGTCTATTGTATACAAGGTGGAATTGTTGGATGGCACGCTCTGCTACGAAGCAAAGAAAGATAAACCTGGCGTTTTTAAAATTGGTCAGGATGCGGTTGAAACAGGTATTCATGAAGTGGTGCTACTCATGCGCGTTGGAGACAAAGCTCGAGTAGTATTACCGAGTCATCTTGCGTTTGGACTTACAGGGGATTCGAGCAAGGTGCCAAAGAGCTCACCCTTGGTTTATGATATTGAACTTATTGCATTGAATTAATCATGAGAAGGCTATATATTTTTTCATATATAATTGTTGCTTTGATTGGCTGCGCTCCGTCATTCGAAGGGTATTCAGAATTGGACTCAAAGCATTTCAAAAAACTCTTGGTGCTTGGCAACGAGCGGGGAGGAGCGCTTATTAGCTCTTACTATGGTATGCTGGTCTCTCTAAATCCTGATAGTGCTTTTAGTATGCAGACCTATTTGCTTGTGCATCCAGAAGAACTTCATAATTATTTCACTAGTGATGTGATTTTAAAAGAAATCAATGATATGAAGGAAGGTGAAATTTCGAGATTCATTATGCCATCTACAGAGATTTCACAACTATTTGATACGCTTAAAAATGCAAGTGCAGAGCGGTTCTCGGCGGTAGAAGTTAAAATGGAAAAGAGATTTTCTGATGAAGATAATATTTGTAGCTTCTTTATGCATCAAGCGCAAGAGGCGATGATTCCTGAATTGGATGCTATCAAGCTTTGCCAAAGCACCATGGATAAAGAGTGGGAGGATTTTGGTCAAATATCAATGGCATGGGTGCGAAAAACAGAAGGAGATAGCATTAAGACGGGACGTGAAATCAGCATAGAGTATAATACATTTTGGCTCAATGGGGTTCGTAAAGATTCACTTACATCCATGACTTTGCCATTTGGTAAGCCCGGGCAGTTGATTCCCGGATTGCAATATGGATTATCGCTGATGAAGAGTGGAGAAAGAGCGCTCATCTTCATGCCTTCTGCGCTTGCCTTCGGTGAGGATGGCAGCAATACTGGAATCATCCCTGCTAGAACGCCTATCTATTTTGATGTGAATGTGATAGAGGTTAAAATGATCGACTAATTGTTTTGATTATTGAGAAACATTTATCGTTGCTATTCGTTTCAATATTCAAACCACCCTTTTTGAAACGCGTTTTTTTTCTTTTATCCCTCGTCTTGTGTATACAGGATTACTTCGGTCAGGATATGGCAGGGGTGGCTGGTAGCACGCGTTCTCCAGTAAATACTATTTTTATCAATCCCTCTTCAATTGTCGATTCTAGAGCATTTATAGACATTAATATTGTCGGGTTTTCGGTATTCGCCCGCAACAATCTAGCTTACCTGCCAGGCGGTAGCTTATCACGAACAGAGTTAGAATCACTCGATGGACCAGGAATCAATTTAGGACGAAATAATTATCGCGCATACGCAGATGTGATGGTACAAGGTCCTTCGGTAACATTCAATGTGAAGAAGCATGCCTTTGGTCTCATTACCAATTTTCGAACAGTAGCAGACGCTCGGGGAATTGATAATATTCTCGGAAATTATCTTATCAATGGTTTTCAATATCAGCCACAAATGGGGCAGATACATGAATCCAAAAATCTTCGCACACATGCTCTGGCATGGGCTGAAACTGGCATTACATACGGCACCATCATAAGTAGAAGGGGCGATATGATAACACAAGGTGCTATCTCCGTAAAGCGCCTTTGGGGCGTTTCAGGCGTTGGCGCACGCATCGACAACTGGCGTTACATTGTTGCCGATAGCAATCGAATCGAAACTTTTGATTTCATTGGAGAATATGGGTTCAATGATGTAATGAGCAGTGGTTTCAATCTTCGCAATGGAAGCGGCTTCGGAGTGGATTTGGGAGTAACATTTAAAAGAAGATTCAAATCATCTGAAGGTTATACTCCCTTTGACCCATGCACTGATGGAGACTATCGCATCAAGTTTGGGTTTTCACTGTTGGATGTGGGCCGTGTTCGCTTCAATAGACCTACCTATCGCAACGTATTTAATGAAAGTGAACAGAGTCAATGGAATGATTTTTCAAATACCCAAATTGAGGATCTTCAACAAATTGATAGTCTATTTACTCAAGGATTAGGGGCCGCACAAAATAATTCAGATGCCTTGCCCTTTACAATGATGTTGCCCGCCACATTTAGCGCTCAAGTAGACTACAATTGGGGAAAGGGATTTTACACATTTGGAATGATTAATATAGGCCTTCCTTGGCAGTCGAGATTGGGTGTTCAGCGAAGCAGTTTATTAGCAGTCGTTCCTCGCTACGAAATCAAACGCTTCGAATTTGCGCTTCCTGTAACGATGTATGAATTCACCACTCCTCTTGTAGGAGCTTCCCTGCGACTCAATTCCATTATCATAGGAAGTGATGATTTGATGGCTCTTTTGTTTAAGCGAGACATTTATGGTGCCGACTTTTATTTTGCATTAAAAATTACCATGTTCGAACATTGGAAATGTAGACCAGCAAAGCAGAAGAAAGCCCCCAAAAGAAGAACGCAATCTTTTGAGCCAGTGCCTTGCCCGTCATGGTAATTAGCTTATATTCGTCTTATGAATTCACCGGACTTATATTTCACAAAAACAGCAATCAAGAGCTTCAAAAGTATCATTGCGCATACACAAGAAACTTCTCTTATCGCTGCTGAAAAATTAAGAGCTAAAATATTTCACAAACTGCGTTCAGTTCGCCATCATCCGGACCAGGGCAGTAAACCCGTGTTGTTTGAAGGAATACAAGGCAGCTACCGTTTGGCCACCGCTTTGCATGTGAAAATTTATTATAAAGTGGAAGAAGGGAGATTGGTGGTTGTGGAACTTTTGTTGGATAAAGTGTAGTGAGTAGGAGTAGGGGTAGGGGTAGGAGTAGGGGTAGGAATAGGAGTAGGGGATTTTTAACGGGAGTAAATGGGGTATCTGAATGCACTCGATTCATAATGCGGCGAATTCTTGTAAATCCAATACAGTTGTGACCAATGCTCACTCAACGATTCATCTTTTTGAAGGGCTTCTTCAAATTTCTTTTTTAAGACTGGATCTTTTTCAAGCAGCTCTTTTGCTTTTTCTTCAAAAACATAATCGCTAAACCATTCTTTCTGCTGTAATACTCCGTCAAAGAAATTCCAATGAAAAAAACTTTCTTTTGATTGTGGCTCTAGCGTTTCCACAATATATCGAATATTATCTTGACTAAGAGGAATAATATAATCACCTTCAAAAAATAAGATATTCATTTTTTCTTTGCGCACACTGCACGACTGATGTGCGAAGTGTCCTTCGTAGCAATTAGTGCTCGTCTTCACATCTCCAACATAATAACCGCTAACAGCCATTAGTGTGTCTTTTGGAATGCGCTTCATCAATACATTGTTCCATTTCAATCGTTCAATCACTTCTGTCCAGGCCTGTGGGATGATGTATTCTTGCGGGAGTTCCACGACATGCTGCGATTGGTAGTTTCTAAAACGAGGAATTTCTTTTTCGTATGGTTTATCTCGGTCATAGCGCAGGCGTTCGCCAGTGCCGATGAGTGCTGGTTCTGTTACCGCTTCGTAGCCTTTGAATACTAATATCTCCCGAAGAGTGGTATCCAATTTAAAATTCAACTCATATTTCTTTTTTTGCTTCCATTCGTCCGTTGCACGTCGCTTTTGACGAAGTAAAGTGGTGTTATTTTTATAAGCAAATTGTCCTAGAGATGAGATAAATTGATAAGTGGCCTCAACTCTTTGCGCGTATGGTTTGAGCATGTGCGTCTCGGTAGTAAAGCCAATGGTTTGAAACAATGCCGCATATCCAGTTGAATACCGCGCTGTCTCAAGAAAATCGGCCAATCCTGACTCTGGCGTAGCCCCCATGTGATTTACATATGGAGACATTTCAAAGCCTCTGTTCTTCATATCATTAAACAAATAGGGCTCAAGCTTCTCTTTTAAATATGCTGCTTGGGGTTGTCCCAATTTATTAATTTGAGGACTAATCAAGGTCATCACATAGCTGTAGTCAGCGCCATTGCTCACATGCGTATCGATGAATAAGGTTGGCTTTACGCGTTGAAATATCTTATTGAATGATTCGGCATTGCGACTATCACATTTAATAAAATCACGATTCAGATCGAGATTTTTTGAATTGCCTCTGAAGCCATATTCTTCTGGTCCGTTTTGATTGGTGCGACTGTAGCCATTTCTGACCAAAGAACCATCCACATTATATATTGGAATGATACAAAAAATGACACTATCTAAAAGCTGATGCAAACTATTTTGAGGGTCTAAAATTTCTTTGGAAAAAATAATCGAGGCATCCACACCATCGGGTTCACCTGGATGAATCGCGTTATTGATAAGGATGACTGTTTTTTTGGGATTAAATAATTCAGGGAAAAAAGTCTTTTCCTTATTTATAATGAATAAATGCAAAGGCTTTCCGATATCTGTATGCCCAGCTACTACTAGCTGGCAGAGATCGGATTGAGCTTCCAGTGCTTTAAAATTTTGAATACATTCGCTCCACGTAGGAGTAGTGTTGCCCACAAAGGGAACATGTTGGGATGCTGCATTGTTTGTAAAATTTATTAATGCGAAGACAATCAAAAGCCAACTTATTCGTCTATTCATAGGACAAGTGTAAAAAGGTTTTATTTAATTTTAGCACGTGAAGATTGATTTTTCCCCAAATACGAATGTAGAGCCAAAGAAAGGGCAGGTGCTATTATCGGAGCCTTTTCTTAATGATCCCTATTTCAAAAGGACAGTGATTCTGCTCTGTGAGCACAATCGCGAAGGTTCTTTTGGATTCGTATTGAATAATTTTATCGAAGTGGAACTGGATCAAATCATAGAGGACATGCCCAAGTTTGATGGTAAAATTAGTATTGGAGGGCCTGTTCGTAATTCAAACCTTTATTACATACACACCTTGGGAGAAGAGATCGAAGAAAGTGTAGAAATACTTCCCGGAGTGTTTATGGGTGGAGATTTTGAAAAGTTGAGAAAGCTCTTGTACGCCGGTAAAATTGCTCCTGAGCAAGTGCGTTTTTTTGTGGGCTATAGCGGCTGGTCGCCAGAACAACTGCAGACAGAGATTAAAAGTCAAAGTTGGTTTGTGACCGATATCGACAAGGATTTGGTAATGGATACCGAGGTGGATGATTTGTGGAGGCACATCATGAAGAAGTTTGGAAGAAAAGGGGAGATGATCGCCAATATGCCAGAGGATCCAAGCCTCAATTGAATAAAAAAAAAGAAAAGCCCGGCGATGCCGGGCTTTTTTATACTCTTTTAATTTCCTAAAAATGGATAACGATAATCTCGTGGAGGAACAAATGTTTCTTTAATTGTTCGTGCCGAAACCCAACGCAATAGATTGAGGTAACTTCCAGCCTTGTCGTTGGTGCCGCTACCGCGCGCTCCACCAAAAGGCTGTTGACCCACCACCGCACCGGTAGGTTTATCATTGATATAAAAATTACCTGCTGCATTTTCAAGAGCTTTCGTGGCCTCATCGATAGCATATCTATCCGTAGCTAAAATGGCGCCTGTGAGCGCATATTCACTTGTGCTATCCACCAAGCGCAACGTATCCGCCCATTGATCGTCTGCATAAACAAAAATGGTGAGCACTGGGCCAAAAATCTCCTCACACATCGTTCGGAATTTTGAATTGGTAGTGACAACCACTGTTGGTTCAATAAAGTAACCTACCGACTTGTCGTATCCGCCACCAGCGATGATTTCAGCGTCCTTTTGTTCCTTGATATAATCGATATAACCAGCAATCTTATTAAATGCCTTTTCATCGATTACAGCATTGATGAAATTGCTAAAATCGTCAGGAGCGCCCATTTTGAAGCTCTTTAGATCCGCTACGATTTTTTCTTTTACCGCCGGCCAAATGGATTGAGGAACGTATGCGCGACTCGCTGCACTACACTTTTGACCTTGAAATTCAAACGCGCCTCTGGTTAGCGCCGTTGCTACTTCGTCTGGATGAGCAGAAGCATGGGCAACTACGAAATCTTTTCCTCCTGTTTCCCCTACAATGCGTGGATAGGTTTTGTACAAATCGATATTGGTGCCTATTTCTTTCCAAAGTTGTTTGAAAACTCCTGTAGAACCGGTAAAGTGAATTCCTGCAAAATCTGGATGCTTAAAGATGACATCACCAGCCACTTGACCACTCACAGTAATCATATTGATTACTCCATCCGGCACACCTGCTGCGCGGTAAATTTCGATAAGAATCTGTGCACTATAAATTTGAGTTTCTGCTGGTTTCCATACTACCACATTACCCATTAATGCTGGAGCAATCGCAAGATTGCCTGCAATACTAGTAAAATTAAACGGAGATAAAGCAAATACAAAACCCTCCAAAGGGCGGTATTCCAAGCGATTCCACATGCCTGGCAAAGATCCTGGCTGATCTTTGTAAATCTGTTGCATATACGCAACATTGAATCTCAAGAAATCAATCAACTCGCACGCTGCGTCAATTTCTGCTTGAAAGGCATTCTTGCTTTGCGCCAGCATTGTGGCTGCATTCATGCGTGCCCTGAAAGGACCAGCCAATAAATCGGCAGCTTTCAAGAATATTGCAGCGCGTTGCTCCCAAGGCAATTTGGCCCAGCGTTCTCTCGCAGCAAGCGCAGCTGAGATAGCGTCTTCTACATGCTGCTTTTCACCAACATTATAGTAGCCAATGGTTTTCTGATGCTCATGTGGAGCACTCAATCTCTTCTTATTTTCTGTTCTAATCTCTTTGCCACCAATGTACATAGGCACATCAATAGGGGCTTGTTGGTAGAGTTCCTGATAGGCAGCAAGCAGTTGCGTTTTTTCCGCACTACCAGGTGCATAGCCCTTCACCGGTTCATTGACGGGAAGTGGCACTTGAAATACTCCTTTGGGCATATACTTTATTTTGACGTCAAAGGTAAAGAGGTTAAATGCTAATTAGCGAATATTGCAAAGCCATTTTTCTGAAGTGTTGAATCCTTAAGTTTAATGGTAAGCTTACTCCCCGAGATACTTAAAGAATCATTTCCAGTCAAAGATTTTAAATCATTCATTTTAAGTACACTTGGAATTTCAAATTCGATGGATTCTGTATTTACTTTTCCCTTTAGAAAAACAACCAACACCACCTTTTCACGGTACTTTCTAATAAAGGCAAAAGTGTTTTGGTCAGCCTTTAATGGAATAATATCTCCGTAGACCAAAGCGATGTTTTCTTGTCTCAATTTTGCCAACTTTTGCACCATCGCTCTTAATTCCGTCTGATCCTGGTTCAAATTGTCAAATACCATCATGCGTCTGTTGTCGGGGTCATTGCCGCCTGGCAATCCTATTTCGTCGCCATAATAAACGCAAGGAATACCTGGGGTTGTCATCAAGAAGGCATTCAACATAGCAAGTCTTTTAAAGCCTTCCTTCCCATTATTCTGAAT
>JBILSZ010000119.1:0-7289 GCA_044371755.1 Flavobacteriales bacterium
CCAACAACGCCTATTTATCCCTCTCCAAGTGGGGTCAATTTGCTCCGGAAAAGTGGGGTCACTTTAGTCCGGAATACTGGGGTCAATTTAAACCAGAAAAGTGGGGTCTATTTGATCGGATTCTCCATCAAAATCCAATATTCTCAACATGCTCTCTTTTTTACAAACCGAACAAACACTCGGGTTGTATACTTTTCGTTCTGGAACGGGTTTTCTTTTTCATTTTCTGACAAGGGCCTTCAACGACGCTTTGACGTTTTCAAACTTTCCGCGCTTGACGGTGCTAGGGAGAGAAAAATCCTCTATTTTTATCCTATGAATAATGAACAAAAGACTGGATGTTTTTTCACACCTGATTGCTATCGGGGGTGACGTTATGTGTTATGTTAAGGCGATCTATTAAACAATGGACAATGACACCGAAACAGCAAGAACGGATAAAAAATAAAATCAAAAAAGTTAAAGCTGCTCTTGCAGCGGATAAAAAACGATGGGGCGGACAATATCACGATGGACAAGGACTGCGTTACTTTCCACCTCAACTATACATAGAACTTAACGACTTTACTGGCGGACTTCGATATTTTAACTGGTTCAATAAAAACTTCCCCGACGACAGTGGATACCCTGACTTTTTGTTTGAGTGGACAATTATTCTTTTTAAGACTGGCAGACTTAAAGAAGCAGAGAAAAAAGCATTTGAGACGTTTCGAAGAAACACATATTTATTCGACATTTTTTTCGGAAGACAAGTGAAAAAAATCGAAAAATGGGAAGGTTCAGGTCTCGAAACTCAAGGCTTCGCAGAAATACAATTTAGTTACAACAATAAACAGAACAACTTACATGACTTTTCAGTGTGGTTAGATAACTTTATTGCAACCGAAAAATTTATTCTATTAAGTACCAAATATCTCGACATACAAAAACGACTGTCAACAGAACGGAACATCGAGACAAGACGATATTTAATCCAACAAGAATATGAATTAGAGAATGAACTCTAATCCAATGGACGAAAGAGTCACAGCCAATAATAGATAAGTCTTCGTCGCCACCTGAAAGGCACATGATGTCTACTGTGGCAATCCTAATATAACCCCCCAAAACCCGCATTCCTAAGAAATTCTTCTATTTTTATGACGTGAAAGCTGAGCCAAAGGTTAAGGTTTTTTCGTGCCCAATAGCAAGTGAGGCTTACGTTGGCAGCATGTTTAGAGGCACAGAGCAAATATGAAACTTTTACATTCTGAAAAGAAGTTTTTACTTGTTAATCAGTATATTTGAAGTGTGAGAAGAAGCAAAAAAATAGGTTTAGATTTTGAAGTTGACAAACTGACAAACAGCATTGAGAATGTTGTAACTGGTGACAGTTTTTCAACTGATATCACACTTATAACTGCGGCTGATCTTAAGACTGTGACTAAAAAAAATGGTTGGCAGTTTGACTGGAAATTCGAGTTCAAACAACCCGAAAGAGATGTTTACAAATTGACAATAGTAAACAACCAAACAATACTTCAAGGACTGATAAGTTTAGAAGTAAAAAGCGATCATGTTTACATGCATCTGGTTGAGAGTGCCCCTTTTAACAAGGGTAAGACAAAAATTTATGCCGGAGTTCCGGGAAACTTAGTTGCTTTTGCTTGTAAACTGTCATTTCAAAGAGGGCACGTTGGCAATGTTTCATTCTTCTCTAAAACACAGCTTGTTCAGCACTACATTGACACTTTAGAAGCTATCCATTTGGGTGGACGAGTTATGATTATTGACACTAAGGCAGCATTAAAATTGATCAACAAATATTTTCAAATATGAAAGCTAAATCCAAAGAACTTGATGTTGACTTCATTGGTGGACAAGGACCGTTGACCAAAGAAGAAGAGAGACAAATTTCAGAGTATTTGAAAAGTCAAAAACTTTTACGAAGCAAAAAACCGAAGCGGACTGCAAAAGGCTTGTCAAAACGAAATAAAGTGACTGATTAAAACTAATAGCCGCGAGCTGAAGAATAGTAAACCAGATGCCTAAAAGATAAGCCTCCGTCGCGTCCCCCAGGGACGAACGATGATCCCGATAGCAATCCTTAGGTAAATCTCCAACACCCTGCAATCCAGAAGATTCTTCTATTTTTATGATATAAATAATGAGCAGAATGCCGGGCTTTTTTCAAACCCAAGTTTTCGGATCTGATATTAGCGGGTATTGTATAACACACCACAATAAGCAGATTGAGAAAATACGGGAAAGGTTGATGGGATTGAATTTATATCTCACTATCTTGCCAAAGAGAATTACGTTGCATCTTTCTTAAATCGTTACATACCGGGGATGAAAAGAACTTTCCGCTTTTTTCTTTTTACTTTTTTTCTGAAGACGGTTTTTCTTTTTTCGGGAATTCTGTGGAGTAATGAACCGTTCTGTGGTCAAGTGTTTTTAGCGCGAGAAGGCAGCCCAGTAAAATGCGATAGTGACAAATTTAATTTCACCGGAAAACGATTGGAATGGCAAGATGATATGGTCGCATCAACGAGCAATGACGCTCGTACTAAGAACTACATTCGCTACCACCAAGAGTCATTGGAAGTTCAAAGGTTGATGTTGCGTGGTGCACATAACGATGCCCTGGCTTTATTGGTGCAGCTCGAATAGAAATACGATGTGATGCCAACAGAGACCTTCGCCCGTGCCGAGTGCCTCGTGGCGCTCAGAGACACGGCCGCAGCGAGACAAAGTTATATTCAGAGTATCAAGCAAGGTGCATCCTTGCATTGGATATACTTCTATCCCGCACTCAGCGATCGCAGCGATTCGCTTTGGTATCAAACAGTAGTCACTGCATGTGAAGTTGAATGGGCCAAGATGCCACATTATGCCGATGGTCCGAACGACGGATTGGCAACACCAATAAGTGATTTAAACAAACGTCACCAATTCCTCTTGGACTCGCTCGGGACGTTTGACGGAGAAAATGATGCCCGCATCTATCAGGCAATAATCGCTCGTCACGATCAAGTCCTTGACAGCATGTTGAAAGGTCTAATTCCTGTTCCATCTATTCGTATCTATGGAATGAACAGTGAATTCGAAACATTCCTATTACATACGTCAGCCGAGCTCAAACACCGATCCCACAGTACTATCCGACGCTGGTTGATGGATGGCCTGATTTATCCTCGCACCTATGCCATCTGCTTCGATGACCTTGCACTTGAAGAAAACCGACCATTTCCATATGGTTTCTTCATGGAGCTTAAGCCCGAAGAACTCGCGCCCGGACATCAACGACGTCGTGCAGCGATTGGTATGGGGGACGAAACACTGGAAAAACGACGATTTCACCTTGGAATGTGGTGATGAAATTCATGCTCCTGCATTTGTGGAACAGCCATTTATTTAAGTATAATGCCAATGGACAATTAAAAACGAGGGTAATAGAGCTAACAATGTCATTAACGGGTGGAAAAGACGAAGCGGAAATAGCAGAACAGATTATGAGGCAAGAAAAACTTTGTGAATGAGATGTCCATGTGAGGTTTGACGATAACTTTCAGAATATTACCCCCCAACACCCAAAGTCCAAAAATTCGATTTTTTTTATGATATTAATAATGAACCGCTGACTGTTTTTTTTAAGACGCGAAAGCCTTACGGTCTGACTTTACGGGAAAGTTGTTGGGTCAGGACAAGAGAAGTAGTACCTTTGTGCAAAGAAAATAACATAATGAGTATCACAAGGATCGTTACAATCACAACTGCACTGTTGCTATGTATCTGCCAGCTTGGAGCTCAGGCCTATTTAGGACAAACTGTTCCTGATGTTACGGAGACGGACTGTAATAGCAATACAGAGAGCATTTACGATGTATTGGAAACTGGCAAACCCCTTTTAGTATTCAAAACTGACATGATTTGCAGCAATACTACGGCATGGGGTACTACTGTTAGGCAGTATGCAGATTTATATGCCTCACAATACCGCACTTGGGTTTGTGCAGATTTCGTTGAAGCAAATTCGCCATCTGAACAATGCGCTTACATGCAGGATTATGAAGAACAAACGGGAATGAATACTAATTCGGTTTTTCGTTTTATTGATACAACCTCAATAGGTCCATATGATCCGAGCAGCAGAGAGGAGTTAGATGTTTTATGTTATCAGGGATATATAGTAATTGGCTTAGATTCAACAATCATTTACTTGGGTAATAATGTTAACGAAGCAGTTGATGCTGCTTTGAATGCTTCTCAGGTAACAGGAGTTGAACAAAAGGACGAGAACGATCAAACAATCAATATTTTCCCCAATCCTGTAACCTCTATTCTTCATATAGAGTCGAATATCGATGTTCGAGGTATCCATATCTATAATCAATTAGGCCAAATCGTATCACAATCTCAATCATTTAATACTAAAACTCTTGATCTTTCCTTATTAGAAAAAGGCGTTTATTTCATCACTATAGAGAACATGCATGGCATTTTTTCAAGTAGAAAATTTTTAAAGCTGTAAAAATGAAATAGTACACATGCGCTCAAACAGGTTATTATCGATTGCTTTATTGTTCTGTTTTGTTATCCCTATTATTCTGAAAGTAGGTATCTTAAGCAATTATGCAGTGCAATATAAATACTATGTCGATGTGCTATGTGAGAACAAAAATAAACCTGAGCTGCAATGTAAGGGAAAGTGCTGTTTGGCGAAGGAATTAAATACTGTTGAAGAAGAGCCTTTGAGGCCGGAAATACCACAAAGTTTTAAAGGTAAGTCTGAGGAAATTTTCTTCATTGAGGACTTTTCAAATCTTGTTTCGTCTGAATTAACTGAAAAAGTCAATAGTTATTCAAATTATCATCCTATCATCCTTAGTTTCTATTTTAAGGGGGAAATCTTTCAACCACCAGATCCGATCGGTCAAATATGTATCTAATCGGTTCCTTGGCTTATTCGCTTTGAGCAGGAGAACTATGCTTTTTTCAAAGCGATATCATAGAAACAAATTTAAAAAATGAAAAGAATAACTTCAATCCTGTTGATGATGATGTGCATCAACTCGATTAACCTATTTGGTCAAGCTCCATCTTCACTTCCCGTGAATTTTTACTGGGGCCAAAGTGCTGGAGGCACTGAGTGGGACAATAATTTTAGAACGGTAGTTGACGGTGATGGAAATGTTTATAGCTTAGGTTTTACCTATAGCCCCATTTTCAACTACACAACGGATAATTTGATTAACGATGATATTTCGGCTAACACGGGGTCGTCGGTTTATCTAATCAAATACTCTCCTTTGGGGAATTTGATATGGAAAAGAATGTATAATGCCAATGCCTCAGACGAAAGACTGGACCTAGCTTTGAGTAATAATACTTTGGTTTGGTCGGCTGGATTTTCAGGAACACGCACATTTGGAGACTCAACTTTTACCTCTGCCAATTCAGGTGAGGCATACTCGGTGGTTTTTGTTAGTCTTGACTTAGATGGAAATTTTATTTGGGCCAATCAATTAAACGTGGACCTCGCGGAATATGCCTCTATCGACATGGCTATTGATGAAAACTCAAATGTATATTTTACCACAGCATTTGAAGGGAGTATATCAACTGTATCAGGAGACTATACATCTGACGGCATAGGTAGTGATGTGTTGTATGGTAAGTTAAATTCATTAGGAAGTTTCGACTGGATAAACAGTATTGGAAATAATGAAGATGACAAAAGCGGGAACATCATGTTGGATAACAATGGTGATATTTTGTTTTCGGGAAGATTCACAACAACGCTAACGATAGGAACCAACAGTTTAAGCAGCCCTATTGGATATGACTGGTTTTTATCTAAACTAAACGCATCAGACGGAACGGCTATCTGGGCTATAAGTGAAGGTGGTGTAGGGAGTGAAGACCGTATTTCTGCTATTGGAGTCAACCCATGGAATGAAATTATTATAACAGGCCGATATGCGAGTTCCTTTTCTTTTGGTACACAATCCATATCATCTGTAGGTAATGATGATATTTTTGTAGCTAAGTATTCTGCATCGGGTTCTTTTGTTTGGGTGAAAACGTTTGGAACCACTGGAGAAAATGACTGGACTTCCAATAATATTGGAATTGATGACGCAGGAACAATTTGGGTCGAGTCTTCAGTAGGAGGAGATACCAATGGACAAAATTACCCTGTCAATTACGGTTCTCCAGATAATTCTTTGAACTTGTCGGGAAATCAGGATTTTGTTTTTTGCCGATATAGTAATTCCGGAGACCTACTATCAATAAATGCTTTTGGAACTGAAGCGTATGAATTTTCACAAGATTATTTCTTTGATAAGCAGACAGGCAAGTCCTACATCGTGGGGCATCATACAGCAGATGAAACCATTTTTAATCAGGATGCCCTCACCGTACGTGGTGGTTTTGCTGATGGATTTACGGCTGTGGTGAATCCCAATATTTACGCAAAGAATGATATGGAAACAGTATCAACAACGGAACAACAAATGATCATGGTATTGAACAATGACATTTATCCAACCGCTCCTGTTTTGACAATTGTTCAAGGACCCTCACAAGGCAGCGCTTTTGTAATGGGCGGTGACCATATTGCCTACACTGCAACTGGAATCTATAGCGGTAATGACACCATTCGTTATCGAATTTGCGAAAGCAATGAATGCGATGAGGCATTATTAGTTGTTGCAAATAATTTTCCAACCGCTATCAACGAGATGAATGAAAAAAATCAAATTTCGTTGTATCCGAATCCTGTGTCTACAATTCTGAATATTTCGAATTTGGATGCAATAGGTGGCAAAGTGATTATTTCAAATGTAATGGGACAGTTTGTTTTCATCTCGGAAAACGCCAGCAGCTTGAAAACACTTGATGTATCGAGTTGGACGGCGGGAATATATAATGTTTTTGTAATGTCAACAGACGAAAATATTATAGAGACGTCAAGATTTATTAAAGAGTAGTCAGCTTGTAATATCACATTTGTGAAAATGGCGGTTTTAGCAGTGATTGAAGCATTATGCATCTAAACTAGCGTTCGGGAAAATGATAATCAGTGCTTCTAAGGCCGCCATTTCACAAATCTGTATAGGGATACTTACAAGTCTAGAAAATCAGTATTGTAAATTAAAAATTAAAAAGATGAAATTGTAGTGGTCGGGAAAAACTGGACAAGTTGAATGAAGTCAACAAATCCTTAAATTTCCCATATGAAACGCGAACGTAGAAAATTTACCAATGCCTTCAAAACCGAAGTGGTTCTTGAAGCACTCAAA
>JBILSZ010000040.1:0-23782 GCA_044371755.1 Flavobacteriales bacterium
AAAATCTTTTAAATCCAGGAGCGGGAGATTATTATCATCGGCAAACTTGAACAGTGCTGCTACTATTCCGCCTTGAACATCGTTTAAGTCAAGAATTTTGCTAAAAAGTACTGGACCGAATTCGCTTACCGTTGCGCGCAAACGTGTGCCTTTTTGCTCTGAAAGTGAAAGCAATTCTACTGTACTTCCTTCGGGATGATATGGAATACCAATGGATGCATGACGTTCCTCGATTTTCGCATTGGATGCTCCGGGCATAGCGATACCACTCAAGTCTCCCTTCAAGTCCATCAAAAGTACGGGTATGCCCTTGGCGGCCATGTTTTCGGCTATTAGCTGAAGAGTAACCGTCTTTCCTGTTCCGGTGGCTCCCGCTATGAGACCAGGGCGATTGAGGGTTTTGAGGGGGATTTTCACTTCTGCGCCCGCCACTGGTTGACCCTCCAAAAGTGCTGCGCCTAAGGTTAAAAAATCTCCTTTGAAAGAATAACCTTCAGAAATGTGAGTAATAAATTTTTCCTGATTCGACATAGACTTAAAGTGCTTTTCGACCTAAAACAATTCTTTCTAAAAAGAAAGTAGCAAAAGGAATGAGTGATGCTAAAAATACAAGAATGGCTTTTTTGATATTGAGTTTGTCTTGTGAAACTGCCAAAAAAATAGCGAACATGAGCCAAACAAAAAGAACACCGTGGATCATTCCTGCAAAAGAAACTGCCTTGGGAATCTCTGCGAAATATTTGAGAGGCATCGCTACGAAAAGCAAAAGCAAATATGAAACACCCTCAACATGTCCTGCCAAAAAAAGATGCTTTAGCGTTTTATCATTTGTCATATGAAAAAAAAATTACGGGTTCGAATATAAAACAAGCCTGAGTTGAAAACAGACCCTAGGACAGAAGTTTCTAACACAATTTAATAATTACCTTTTTTTTGATTTTGGCTTCTTGGTGGTGCTTTTTTTACCTTTTTCCGCTAATTTCTTTTTGAATTTTTTCTCGTGAAATGCACCTTTAAAATCTGGATTTTCAAGTCGTTTTTGACGATCTATTTCCCGCATTTGCTCTTGAAATTCTTCGAAAGGAGTCTCCTCAATCTGCACCAGTGCAGGCACTTCTTCTTTTTGAAGACTTTGCTTAATTAGCTTTTCAATTTTAGAGATGTGATACTCCTCACTAAAATCTGCAAAGCTAATAGCAGTACCTGTTTTAAAAGCCCTGCCTGTGCGGCCAATCCTGTGGACATAGTCTTCATAGTTAGTAGGAATATTAAAATTGACAACATGAGATACCTCAATTACATCAATTCCTCTAGCACTTACGTCAGTACTTACCAATACCCTTACATCTCCTCCTTTGAAATCATCAATTGCATTGATTCGGGCATTTTGGCCTTTATTGCTATGTAGCAATCGAACTTCGCCGATATCGAGTCTTTCGAGATATTTAGCAATGGCAGTGGCTTGCTCTTTAGTTTTCACAAATACCATTACCCTTGAAAATGTAGCATCTGTAGTAAGAAAATGCTCAAGTGCCGAGAGTTTCGCCTTGAAATTGGGCAAACGATACACCAACTGCAACACCGTATCTGCCGGAGTGGCCTGCGGTGTTACTTCTATTCTGCTTGGAAAGAGGAGGAAATTATCGGCTATTCGTTCAACTTTTTCAGGAAATGTCGCTGAAAAGAGTAATTGTTGCTTCTTTTGAGGCAGTTTTTCCTGAATTTCTCTCAATTGTGGCCAAAAACCCATATCCATCATGCGGTCACATTCGTCCAGTACTACGTGCTTAATTTTCTTTGGTAGAATTTCTCTTTTAGCATAAACCTCCAAAAATCGGCCAGGCGTAGCCACAATAATGTCCACACCGGCTTGAAGCTGCTCAATTTGAGATTTTGGTCCAATGCCTCCATAAAGCGCAACTCTTTTTAAATCAGTGTTTTTCGAAAGTGCCTCTAAGGTTCTGTCTACTTGAACTACGAGTTCTTTTGTAGGCACAAGTATCAAACATCTCGGCTCTGGTCCTTGATGATACTTCAATTGCATAAGTAAAGGCAGCACGTATGCCGCCGTCTTGCCAGTGCCTGTCTGAGCTATTCCAATCAGATCCTGGCCGGCAAGAATTCGTGGAATTGCCATTTTTTGGATATCCGTCGGTGCAGTATAACCTGCGTCAACAACGGCATCCAAAAATTGGCGTGTTAACTTTAAATCTTCGAAAGTCATTGGACAAAGATAGGTTCATTGTTTTTAGTTAATTTCGTAATTCCTTTTTTGAAGCCAATATGACCCCTGCACCGATAGATGTAAATAACTTTGACGATATTCGCCCATATCACGATCATGAGTTGGGCCCTGTGATAGAGCGCCTTTTGGAAGAACCCTTGTTTTATAAAATTATGAAGTGGGTTTATCCTTCATTGGGTAAAAATGTGATTCAAGGCATGATGCGTGAAATATCCACCATCGGCGAATTTCAAGAACAAGTTAGCGCCCCTGCCTTTAAAGTGGTCTCTCAGCTTACCACGAGCGGGCTTACATTTTCAAATATTGATTTCTTAGAAAAAGAGAAGGCTTACTTGTTTTTGTCAAACCACAGAGATATCATTTTGGACAGCGCCCTTCTCAATGTGAGCCTTATGGAGCGCGGTTATAAAACCACTCAAATTGCAATTGGAGACAATTTGCTAGAGACTCCCGTTGTGCGAGATATTGTTCGAAGCAATAAAAATTTTATTGTCAATCGCAATATCAATGCGAAAGAGGTATTTCACTATTCGTTGCGGCTCTCCAACTACATCCGCAAGACTATTCAGGAAGATAACACATCCATTTGGATTGCTCAGCGCGAGGGACGCAGCAAAGATGGTGACGACCGCACCGCAAGCGGCTTATTGAAAATGTTTACAATGAGCAGTTCTAAGAGTATGGAGGATTCGCTTTTAGAATTGAATATTGTGCCGATGTGCGTTAGTTATGAATACGACCCATGCGACTTAATGAAAGCCAATGAGTTGGTTCAAAAAAAGATGTTTGGCAAGTATGAAAAAAAGCCCGGTGAAGATTTTAGAAGTATGATGAAAGGTTTGACCGGACACAAAGGACGCGTTCACATTTCTGTTGGAAGTTTTATGTCTCGAGCCATTGATGAAATGCGGGGCATTCAGCACAAAAATGACAAAGTAGTTTATTTGGCTAATGCTGTAGATAGAGAAATGCACCGAATCTTTAAACTATGGCCAACAAATTACATTGCCTACGACTTACTTCATGGGGTAAAAGATCATAAAGAGTATTACACAAATATTCAGCGCATCACATTCACTAATTATATCCGAGGATGTGTAATTTCATCTGGAATTATTAGACGGCAAGCTGGATTGCCAAAAGAGGGATACGCGAAAGCAATTCGAGAAACTTTGTTAGAAATGTATGCCAATCCAGTAGCCAATAAGATCGCCCTATCCGAACAATTAGTATCCGATTACATCGCAACAACCTAATGAAGCACGTTTTATCACTACTCGCCATTTTTATTTTAGGAGTTGAATATGTTGCCAGCGCACAGTGCAGTGCTTGCCATCAACAAGTGGATGTCATTCAAAACGGGGATTTTAGCAACGGAAATAGCGGATTCTCGACAGAAATGACTCTTGGAACAGGGTTCTTTTGTCCTCTTTGTCCAGAAGGCACCTATGCTGTGGGCTCTTTTGCATTTCTTTATCATTCCGATTTTGTTGGTCAAGATCATACCAATCCACCCGCAGGACAATTTCTTATTGCTAATGGCACCGCCGAAGAAGGCGTTGAGGTATGGTGTCAAGATGTAAATATTCTGCCTCAAACAGATTACACCATTCGCTATTGGGCGCGCGATGTCACTAACAATTCTAATCCACACCCCTTGGCTGTTTTGCATTTGTCCATCAACGGACTCCTAGTGGGTGATTCATTAGTTGCCGAGGGTGGCTGGCAGGAAAATGTGATCACTTGGAATTCCGGAGAACTGACCGATGTTCAAATTTGCATTGTGAACTATCAAAGCAATCCTGGAGGAAATGATTTTGGATTAGATGACATATCAATGACCGCGTGTCATCCTGTGATATTAGATCATTCGGCAGATGCTGGGATGGATTTGGAAGTATGCAGTGGTGGATCTTTACAACTTGGTACAGTTCCACATGTGGGCTATAACTATGTGTGGTCGGGAGACGCTGCCTTGCAAAATAGCAATAGCGGCCAGCCCACATTTCAAAGTCCGTCTGGTATTGAAGTTCCAACCACATATTCATTCACGATGGCACTGGATTCAGCCAATCTGGGTTGTATCACCCAAGATGAAATTATTATTACCGTCCTTCCCTCCCCTACGCTATCTGTGACGGGCCCTACAGAGATATGTGAAGGTCAGGAGGCAATACTAACATGCTCAGGAATTTTCGATGAAATCACATGGAGCGAGGGTTCAAACGAACAAAGCATTGCCGTCAACGCCAGCGGAACCTATGAAGCATTGGCCTATCTGGGAGATTGTAGTACATCTTCATCATGGACAATAGAAGTTGTCGAAATGCCCGATATTAATTTAGGTAGTGATATTCAAGTCTGTGAAACATCCCTGCCCGTAGTGCTTTCCACCGAAGCATCTGTATGGTGGAATAATCAAGTGAATGCTAGCGCTTATTCTGTATCAAATTCCGGTCAATACATCGCAAGTTACGAGGAATCAAACTGTTCGGTATCTGACACGATTCTAGTCACCATTGATGCGATGCCGGTTTCTTCGCTTCAAGAGGAATATGTATTGTGCACAGGCAGCACACTTGAAATCAGCGCTGGTCAAGCGGGACTTTGGAATACTGGTGTGTTTTCAAATGAAATCGAAGTAGATGATGCAGGATTATATACTGTTGAAATCTCAAATGGAACATGTCAATTGGAGAGTAGCACTGTCGTGATCGAAAAGTCAATTCCAGCACCTTCATTAGACGCTGAGGTTTCAATATGCGAAGGTGAAGATTACTATTTAGACCCTGGAGATTTTGAGGACGCGTCCTACCTTTGGAATGATGGTGAGACAAATCAAATTTATCGAGCTAATCAAGCGGGGGTTTATGAGGTGGAAGTAACCAATATATGCGGCACCGCTACGGCATCTGCCGTGATAAGTCTAGAACTTTGTAATTGGGGTATATTTATTCCTAATGCTTTCACTCAAAATGGAGACGGAGTAAACGACGAATGGGTGGTAAAGGGATACAACATTACAAATCTGAAAGTCTTTGTTTACAACCGATTTGGCGATATGATATTTTTCACAGAGGCTCTTGAATCCCCTTGGACACCCGATTCGTTGCTCGTAGGCCAAGACGCCTATACCTATAGGGTTGAAGCATTGAATTACAATGGAGAAAAGATTGAAAGGCATGGACATATTCGATTGCTTCGTTGATTGTTTACATTTGCCCCCTAAATCATTATAAAATATGAGTTGGTTCAAACGCAGAAAAACCGGTATTACCACAAATAGTGTAGATAAGAAGGAGATCCCAGAAGGATTGTGGTATCAGTGTCCGGAGTGTAAAAATGTGGTTACCAGTGAACAACATGCGGATCATAACTGGGTTTGCAACAATTGTGGACATCACGAGAAAATAGGGTCTTTAGAGTATTTTTCTATATTATTTGATGAGATGCAATATGATGAGATTGCAGCTAATCTCACCTCGGGCGATCCACTTGAGTTTGTGGACACAAAAGCCTATAAAGACCGCATTCGATCTACGATTGCTAAATCAGGTCTAAAAGACGCGATCCGTGTCGGTATTGGAACCATCGAAGGCGAGAAGGCTGTCATAGCATGCATGGACTTTGCATTTATCGGAGGTTCGATGGGATCGGTGGTAGGAGAAAAATTTGCGATTGGAGTAACCGAGGCAATAAAAAATAAGTGTCCATTTATTTGTATCTCGAAGAGTGGCGGGGCACGAATGATGGAAGCTGGCTTTTCATTGATGCAAATGGCAAAAACCTCTGCACGACTTACTCAGCTTGCAGATCAAGGCCTTCCCTATGTATCTATTCTAACCAACCCTACAACAGGAGGTGTTACGGCCTCTTTTGCAATGCTTGGGGATATCAATATTGCAGAACCGAAGGCCCTAATTGGATTTGCAGGACCTCGCGTAGTGAAAGAAACCATTGGAAAAGATCTACCTGAAGGCTTTCAGAGCGCTGAGTTCGTTTTAGAGCATGGATTCCTAGATTACATTGTGGATAGAAAAGAATTAAAGAGCAAATTAGCACTTTCCTTAAAAATGTTTTCTCCAAAAAATTAGGATGAAAATATTAATGGTTTGCCTAGGTAATATTTGTCGATCTCCGATGGCACAGGGAACGCTTGAGCATGTTGCCAAAAGAGCAGGAGTCGAACTTTATGTAGATTCCGCAGGTACTAGCGGCTACCACAGAGGTGAGGCGCCAGATGAGCGAGCCATGCGCTGTATGAGCGAATTTGGAATCGATATAAGTCACCAAGTAAGCCGTCAATTGCGATCTTCAGATTTTGATGAGTTTGATATCATTTATGCTATGGATAGAAGCAATCTGAAAGATCTCCATGCTTTGTGTGAAAACCCGGAAAATTTAAAGAAAATAAAACTTTTACTGGATAGTAGCGATGGATTTCATGATGTGATTGTTCCCGATCCATACTATGGAACACAGCATGACTTTGAGCGGGTTTATCAAATGACCATGACAGCTGCTGAAAGAATAATAACATCCATGGCATAATTTTTTTTTAGTTTTAAACCTTTCCTTCTTGAATAGGTCAAATTGAAAAATTCCAACACCATGAAAAAGTCAGCACTTTTACTTTCATTGTTAATGATTGTCACAACATTTTCACTTACATCTTGTCGCAAGGATAAAGAGGAGGAGGAATCAAATGGATACTCTGAAGAATCCACTTCTGGCTATGTCGAAAAGAGTTTGAGTGAGGAAGAAGATGGCCTTACCCTTAAAAATCTCAATGGAGGGTTTCAATCGTGTTCATTTACTTATCCCACTTCTAGTTGCGCAGTTATTTCCGAAGATGTAGCCACTTTTCCAAAGACTATTACCGTTGACTTTGGAACTGGTTGTACTGACTATTTTGGCAGGACTCGCGTGGGAAAAATGTTTATTCATCTTACCGATTCGTTTCACTTGGCTGGTGCTATTCGCACTGTGACATTCGAAAACTTTAGTATTAATGGAATAGGCATCACTGGAAGCCGCATCACCACCAATACTGGAGAAAACACCTCTGGCCAACCTACATTCACACGCGTGATTGATACCGATATCACAAATAATGGAAGCACATTCCAGAGAAATTTCACGCATCAGATGACATGGACCAGTGGCTACAATACGCCTGCATGTTTCGATAATTCTTGGAGCATTACTGGAAGTGGAACAGTAGTAAGGGCAAATGGCAATACATTGACGAGAACAATTACAAATCCATTAATCGTTGATTTTAGCTGTCAACATATCAAGCAAGGTACGATTCAAATCACTACTGGCGTGGGCACTTGGACGTTGGATTATGGAAATGGAAGTTGTGATAATGCGGCTACGGTAACTAGGCCGAATGGAACTGTAAATTCAATAAGCTTATAATTAGGTAATATTAATTTTCAATGCAACCCCCAGCCCAAGCTGGGGGGTTTCTATTTGTTATCAAAATAAGTCGCTATATTGCATCTCCATTAATCAGTTAAAACATGCGTTTGAAATTTGCTACCTCTCTTCTGTTGTGCTTTTTTATAATCCAATCTATTCAATCTCAAACTTATTTCTTAAATGGAAGCGCTGAGTTTATTGGTGGTGATTGTTATCAGCTCACTCCCGACCTCGGAACGCAGAATGGTACGGTGTGGTATGGTGAACAATTAGACCTCACTTTACCTTTCGATATCCAATTCAGGATGAACTTCGGCTCTACAGATGCAAATGGTGCCGATGGAATTTGTTTTGTTTTACATACGCAAGGTACTTCAGCCATCGGAGTAAGCGGTGGTGGAATGGGATATCTCAACTTTGGTACTTCTTTAGGTATTGAATTCGATACTTGGCAAAATGGGGATTATGCTGATCCTTTTTTTGATCACATCGCCATTCAAAAAAATGGAGACATTAATCACAATGGAGTCAATAACATCGCAGGCCCTATCCAAGCAGATCCGTTAGATCAAAACATCGAAGATGGCGAGTTTCACATCGTTCAAATCACTTGGGACCCCAGCACTCAGCTTATTCAGGTATTTTTCGACTGTGTTCTAAGACTAGAAGGAAATGAAGATTTGATCAACGAAATTTTTAATGGTCAAAGTCAAGTTTGGTGGGGTTTTACCGCTGCAACTGGAGGATCTTCGAATGTTCAAACTGTTTGTCTACAAGAGAACATTCTCAGTGTTGGAGATAGCGTTCTTATTTGTGACGGTGGCAGCACTCAGTTGAGTGTCGGCGCCTCTTTTGATGGAACTTATTCATGGTCTCCAATCGAAACACTTGATGACCCTTCGTCTGCAACACCAACGGCTAGCCCTACAGAAACTACAACATACACATGCGTTTACACTGATTTGTGTGGTGTCGAACAGACAGCACAAATTGAAGTTGTGGTTGGTCCGCTGGTATTGACAATGCCGTCCAGTGTAAATGAAATCAATTGTTTCAATCCAAGCGTGTCAATTACTCCGTCGATTAATTTTACAAATAACAATACCTATGTATGGATAGGACCAGGTGGTAGCATAGTGGGAAACGCCCTGACACTTGTAGTTTCGTCTGAAGGAACATATGTATTAAATGCCAGCGTCAATAGTGAGTGTTTCGTCTCTGAAAGTATATCTGTTGTGGGAGATTTCACTACATTACCTGTTACTGCAGGTCCTGACCAAACGATAAATTGCATTCAACCACAAATTGCTCTGGCCGCAAACAATGCAGGTCCGAATGCCTCTTATCAATGGAATATCGGAGGGGCGGTAATTTCTAATTCAGCAAACGCAACCGCAAATCAACCAGGCACCTATTCCCTGGTTATTACCAACAATGAAAATGGATGCACTTCACAAGATAATGTTATAATAAGTGAGGATTTGGAAGAGCCAGAGGTATTCATTCCCCTCCAAGACACCCTCGATTGTCGCACGCGCTCCCTTGCTATAACAGGTTTGGAAGTCACCAATGTGACGAATTATAATTTACAATGGACAACAGAGTTTGGACAGTTTGTAAATGGTGTTACCACCAATAATCCAATCATAAGTCAACCGGGAGTTTATTTTGTTACCGCCACTTCACTAGATAATGGTTGCGAAGGGGTTGGCGAAGTTATCGTGATAGCCAATCAATATTTTTATGTTAATGTGAATGAAATCAAATTCCCCAATATTTTTACACCCAATGGGGACGCATCAAACAATACATGGAGACCATTTCTAGCTTCCAATTCGACCCTTCCGATCATGCAGCTATTTGATGAATATAATCTGCGTGTCTATAACAGATGGGGTGCTCTAGTTGATGAAATAGATCGCCCAAATGTCTGGTCTCCAAAGGATATAAAAGACGGTGTCTATTATTATCTTTTAGATTTCAGTATTACTTGCGGCGAAAAGCGAGAAGAGTCAATCAAAGGTGAAATTGAGTTGATTAGATAAATCCCAATCAATGGGGCTCTTATCTTTCAATTGAAGATATTCATTGGCTAATCTGAAATGATTGTTTCCTAAAAATCCTCTATGTGCGGAAAGCGGCGAAGGATGGGGGCTTTGTAGAATGAGGTGATCATTAGCTTCAATAAATGAAGTCTTCTTAATAGCGTGGGCACCCCAAAACAAAAACACGAGATTTTTGAATTCTTTTGCCAAGCTCTCAACGATGGTATCAGTCAGCTTCGACCATCCTATATTTTCATGAGAGTTGGGCGTTGCTTCACGCACGGTGAGTGTTGAGTTTATTAATAAAACGCCTTGAGAAGCCCACTTTGATAAATCACCATTTGTGGGAATCGAATAGCCAAACTCCTTATTAATTTCTTTAAAAACATTAGCTAGTGAAGGAGGGATTTTCACTCCCGGGCTCACAGAAAATGCCAATCCATTGGCCTGACCTATGCCATGATATGGGTCTTGTCCGATAATAACAACTTTAACTTTTGAAGGAGAAACCATTTCGAAGGCTTTAAAAACCTTGTCTATTTCAGGAAAGCATCGATAAGTATTGTACTCCTGCTCTACCCTATTCATGATATCATTCAACAAGCCTTCTGGTTGAATATGACTAATCAATTGTAGCCATTCATTTGGTAGTGTTGGACGCGATATCATATAAAAAAAACACCCTGCATAAATGCAGGGTGCTAAGATATAGGTGAGAATAGATGGTTATCTATTCACCGTGAATTTCTTTGTTACGAAGTTTCCATCATTTCCGATGAATGAAATAAAGTACACTCCAGCGTTCAATGCTTGAACAGATACTGTTTGTTGAGTTGCATTAAGTGAAAAAGAATCAACTATGCGACCAGAGGCGTCGAATATTCTCACCTCTTGTAATTCTGTGAACTTGGCGCTTGAGATTGTTATGTTGTCAATCGCCACCGAAGGATAGATATTAATGTCTTCGAAAGATAGCTCTTGCACGGAGGTAGGTGTTTGTGGTGTGCAAGGCGCTTGACTCAAGGAATTGTCTGGAGTAGCTCCATTTAATATGGTGAGGCCCGTTCCCGCAGCATCTAGCCAATCTACTAGGTCTTCGTTGGCTGGGTTTGGGTTGCCATAAAAATGGCGTTCCATTTTACCGTAATAGTCAGAAGCAGTAGGAGCCGCACAGAACGATCCGCCTCCTGTTAGTGTACCAACGATTCTCTTGTCTTTATTGTAAAGAGGAGATCCGCTAGAACCACCTTCTGTAACTCCCCAATCCGTTTCTGTTGCTGTCCACACCACTCGCCAGTGGTTTCCAGGAGCTACCCAGTTGCCATTGGTAACGGTGCTTGCTGCGGAGATTTTCTTTACATCACCAGAAGGATGGTGAATACACATACCTCGAATATTAGAGCTTGAGCTGAATAAGCCTGGAGTTGCGGTAGTTGCATCCCATCCTGCATAGAATGGATTCCAGCTTCCTGGAATAGCATCATCCATTTCAACCAATGCAAAATCGCTACCTGAAGTGCCTCCACCGTCGTTGCTATCAGCACGTAAAATGAGTCCTACTTTCTGTTGACTAACACTTCCAGTGCCCGAACCACAATTGGGTTTTTGGTAATTGAAGCGTACTGTCGAAACGAGCAAGTTGGCATTCGTTGATTCCTCTGTGCAGTGCATGGCAGTAAGGATGTAGTTTTTGCAGTCGTATGAAGTATTGTTTACCAACGAACCGGTGCAACTACCTACTCCATCTGGGGAGACCAAGCTAAGACGAACAACCGATTGTCTTTGGTTTACCCAATCAGCGCCTTCTGGACAATTAACATCGACTTGGCAAGCTTCGCTTAGGCCGCCGCGCTGTTCAGCTCTAGGATCAATTATGAATCTATAATAATGAATCACACCATTGACACCCAAATGCGGATTACCTACAACGCCCGCAGGTTGGACGTATTCAAAAATAGCTTCGTCACCATAGGCATCCATGGAGCGATACAAGCCAGATGGCTGGTTTTCGGTAAAGTCAAATGGCCCTTCAAACCAACTGCGATCCGCAGAATAGATATAGTAAAAAGAACCTTCTGGTAAATAAAAATCATCGAATAAAAGAGCCATGGCAAGTGCTCCTTGACTTTTGAATTTAAATTGCCAAGTTGTATTGCCATACACATCTGTTTTCCAATCACCGTGAGTCTCAGCGTCAATGTTAATATTGTGTATCGCGCCGTACATCGACATCTTTCCCATTTTGTCGTTCTCTTCAGCTTTAGCTACAAGTTTATCTGAGTCGAGCAATGGAAGTTCAAATTTGTTTAATGCTAGTAATTCGCTTTCGTGAACGGAATAACCGAGAGGAAGAGTTTGAGAACTTGCTTCAAAGAGAAAACTTACAGAGACAAGTGCAAGTAGAATTTTTTTCATTCTGATTAAAATGTGGTTTTTTATACAGGTTTATCTTGTGGTAAAAATAATGAATATTGACTATTCAATCTCAACAATTTTTACCCTACAATCTGAGTCCTAACTACCTTTGCACAAGTGAATCAGAAAGGTAAAGACATAACATTAGCGGCTTCAATTTTAAAGGATGGTCGTGCTGTAGGTATTCCTACAGAGACAGTGTATGGCTTGGCGGCCAATGCATTGGATGCTTCGGCGGTACTTTCTGTTTTTGAAATTAAAAAGCGTCCGTCTTTTGATCCCTTGATTGTTCACATTGGCGATACAGAGCTTTTGCGTACAATTGTCAAAGAGGTTACCCCCATGCACAAGGCTTTGATGAAAGCTTTTTGGCCAGGTCCACTCACATTAATTTTTGAAAAACAGGCGATCATACCTGATATCGTCACTTCAGGTTTGAATACAGTTGGCATTCGAATGCCCAATCATCCTTTGACGTTAGAGTTGCTTAAAACTTCTGGTTTATGTCTCGCAGCACCAAGCGCAAATCCCTTCGGCTACATATCGCCTACATCAGCCGACCATGTGCTGCAACAATTGGGAGAGCATGTAGAATATGTATTGGACGGAGGTCCATCCGAAATAGGACTAGAATCGACTATTGTTCGTTGTGACAATGAGCAAATTACTGTTTTACGCTTGGGTGGATTAAGCCTAGAAGCTATATCTGCACTTGGATACCCCGTTCATTTGAGCGACCATAGTTCGAGCACGCCTGAGGCTCCAGGTATGCTTACAAGTCACTATGCGCCACGAAAAAAAACGTACTATTACTCGGCCGATTTCTCCAAGGATGATCGAACGGCGGTTTTATATTTCTCCAAAAAATCTGATCGGATAATTGATCGCACGCTAAGTGTATCGGGCAACTTGAGGGAAGCTGCTCATCACCTTTTCAAGTATTTACGTGAGCTTGATGAATTGGACGTAGATCAAATATTAGTTGAAAAAGCACCGCCAATTGGATTGGGTCTTGCCATCAATGATCGATTGAAACGTGCCACTGCATCCTAGCCACCACGCTTGAAAGGGCGAATGATGAGTCGAAGGTCGCGGGCATGACGAATATAATTCTGGGCCCAATTGATCATGACAACGATTTTATTTCTAAACCCAACCAACTGATAGACATGGACGAAAAGCCATGCTATCCAAGCAATCCATCCACTTAACTTGAAATTTTTCATCTCAGTAACCGCTTTGTTTCGCCCAATAGTGGCCATACTTCCCAAATCTTTGTATTTGAAGGCAAGCATTGCTTTTCCATCTTTCAGTCGTTTCAGATTTCGAGCCAACAGTTTTCCTTGCTGCATGGCGGGTTGGGCCACCATTGGGTGTCCTTGAGGAAATTCTTCACTCACCATGATGGCTGCATCGCCAATGGCAAAAATATTTTCGTAGCCAATGATTTGGTTGTACTCATTTACGCTCATCCTACCGCCCTTGATAGCACTCGCATCAATACCATTGGGTACTACAGCTTTGACGCCAGCAGCCCAGATCAACATTGAGCCTGAGAGTTTTCTCCCATCACTGGTGGTAGCATTTTTTCCATCATAATCCGTGACGCGTGTTTCAAGCCACACATCTACACCCATATCATCCAATGCCTCTTTTGCTTTGTTGCTGCTTTGTTCTGACATTGATTTCAATAGTCTATCATTAGCTTCGATGAGATGAATATCCATCGCTCGAACATCCAAATCAGGGTAATCCTTAGGCAGTATATCTCTTCTCAATTCCGATATCGCACCGGCCAATTCTACCCCGGTAGGACCGCCCCCTACAATTATCACGCTCATCAACGACTCTCTTTCATTGATATCATCGCTGAGAATAGCTTTTTCAAAATTTTGAAGTAGCAAACTTCTGATATCCAATGCTTCTGAAACCGACTTCATGGGCATGGCACGTTCTTCAATACTTTTTAATCCAAAATAGTTAGAAGTGGCGCCCGTGGCCAGAATTAAAAAATCATACGTCAACTCCCCTATTGTGGAATGGATCATTTTATTTTGAGCCTCAATACTGAGCACTTCAGTCATCCGAAAAAAGAAATTGTCATAGTCAGAGAATATTTTTCTGAATGGATATGCGACGCTCCCAGGATCAAGACCAGCAGTGGCAACTTGATAAAACAACGGTTGGAAAGCATGATAGTTTTGCTTGTCAAGCATTACTACTTGAAAATCACTATCGCGTAATCCTTTGGCCAATTGCAGCCCGCCAAAGCCACCTCCAATGATTACCACTCTCTTTTTTGACGTAGCTGGGATATTCATAATTTAATTAATTTTTATTTTTAAAATATGATTTAAAATAACCACATTCTTGAAGAACCATTTTTCTGAATTTAGAATCCTCCATTTCTTTCAAAGCCATAAAACCTTCTCCTGAAATGAAATCCGCCTCATCTTCTCCTCCTCTATTATTATAATATTCCGCCAGCTCACATTTACTAATTAAAAAATATGCTTGCGCCCTCTGTTCTTTTGTTGTGGCGAACTCGAGTGCTTTTTTGTAATATTTCAGAGCACTCGAAACATCGTAGTTCATAGACCAATAGTAATCATAATAACCCCAAGCCTCCATGGAGTATTCCGCGTATCCATGAAGAGAGTAATCAGCATCATAAAAAAGCCTTAAATTTCCATGGTAGGATAAATTATAATAGGCATTTCCAATTAAAATAGCATCTTCAAAAGAAGCTTTATCATTGAATCTACCTTCAAGATTTAAAAATTTTTTCAGAAAACTCGATCGTGTAAATAGAGGCCCCTCGTACTCTGCAAAATCACAATCATGACAATCCTTAATACGATATGAAAATGGATTGCCACTAAAAGTATTTCCATCCTCACATTTTAAAGCAGCTTCATATGCTTGTTGAACAAGCCCTTTTTTCATGTAATACATGCTTTCAAGCTTATAAAGACTAGCTTTTGACAAGCTTGCATTTCGGCGAATAAAATCATGCAGAGGAATATTATCTTGGCCATCAATGAAAGCAATAGCACCCTTGATTTTCTCCAAGTCTTTTAGATGTTCCATTGAAGGCAGCAATACATTAGCCGCAGGGTTATTCTTAGCTGCTAAATACTTGTACAATTTCTGTAATGCTATTTGGTAAGCTCTGTAAGAGCCCTCTTCCCCTTCCCAAACACGACTGGCAGATTCAAATACCCATTGTAAATCAGCAATATCATCTGGGGAATAATTCTCGGGATTTTCTGCCTTTAAAAGCACTCTGAAAATCCGCAATTGATTTGAGAAAATAGAATCGTCCTTTGGTCGCAGTTCAAAGGCTTTCTTGAGGTGAAAATCACATCGATCGGCATCTTCATTCAGATAATAGAAATAAGAAGAAGCGGCGTGAACCTTATATTTTCGCTCATAGGCAACGTCTTCTAAAAGACTCTTTAAATCATTGGAAAGATTTATCTTTAAATAATTTTTCTTTTGATCTCTTTCTGAATCTACGTCTTCGTAATAATATTTATTAAAGTTCAAACTCTCGTATTGAGCCAGTTGTCTTGACATCAACAAATCTATAGAGGCGTGGTTGGCATCCAGTTTTCTTACTTCGCGCATGGCCCGCGCAGCATCACCGGTGTATTGAGCGAGCATTACCCATGCACAAATTCGCGATTCATCACTGGAACATTTTTTTAATGTTTGAATAAAATCAAGCTCCTCTTGCGGTCTGAAGCTGTAGGTCATCGATTGTGTAAAGCGCTTATCTGCCGCCATAACATCAGCGTACATAGCATTGGCATCGCCATATCTTCCCATTTTATAATAACATCCCGCAGCATAGCTTTTACTGCGAAGGGTTATGATTTCCTGTGGTCTATTGGCGACATAGCGATTATAAAAGTCGATACCTCGCAAGTAGTTTGCAGAAAAATAACTATTGCGAATAATTTGAAATTCCAAACGTGATTTAATAAAATCATCGGTGGATGTTTGCCATGCTGTAAGCAACACATCTGATATTGTCTTGCTGAGAGAATCTATATTCACAGGATCTTTCCACCAGTTATAGCTATTGCTTATAGCGTAGTATTCAGCCTCTTTCGCAAGTTTTAGATAATCCAAAAACGTTTTGAATTTTGGGTTTTGAGAAAGCTGATTAGGTCGAAGTGTTCTTTCAAACGCAATGATATCTTGAAGTGAGTCTTCTAAAATTAGATTTGAAAGGCTATCGCAAAGGTTTTGATCACCAAGATATTTCTTCCAATCTTCGACAATAGACTGGTTGAAAGAAGGGTATTCGATGAATTGATTTTCCTCCCATGCAAATCGGGAATCTTCATAATATGCCAGCGGACCGAAGCCGCTCGGCACAAATGCACTGCTTTGAATATTGGTGGTGGATTGATAATAAAAATCTCCACCGGCGCAAGCAGCGCTAATGATTAGTACTATCGCGAAATACGAAAGACGAAAAGAAGGACGCATCGAATGATGAAATATGTGTCGAATCTAATTCAAAAAAAATGACTTCTTCGAATGGTTCGCGAATTCTTTTTTGTAAAATTCGAGCTGCTTGAATGACCTGTGATTCATCGCTTTTTTCGAGCTTCAACACATCTCCTTCTTGCAAATAATGACCTGAGTAAAAACCAGCTGATTTTACACTATACCTTTCCACACCAATTGCTTCAAATTGATCTTTTGCTGACTTAGGCGAATGATTCCATTTGGAAATGAGTGCAATAGGCTGACCATTTCTAAGTTGAATCCACCATTGGAAACAAGGTAAGGCAAGATCGAGCGTCAATGGATATTGATCCAATTGATCCAAATATTGCTCACCTATTTGATTGTCCAATATGGAATTTCTGTTGTCTGCTGCGATCTTTCCCATGTTATAATACATCAAAACTCCTCTGTCAACCGGAGGCACACCCGTTCTTTTATAAAACTTAATTTGATGAAGTCTTATGGTTGCTGTGATTTTCCAATTTGATTTATCCTTTATTTTTTTCAAAAAATGAAAATAAGCACCTTTCGTTTTTTCGCTCCAATCGCAATCAATTTGAAGTTCGTCCACACAAAAGTTCTGTTGCCTGGACATTCTGGCTACGACTTCGTAGACTTTATTCGCGAGACTGTCGTCATGCTGTTCAAAAACTTTATTTTCAATATACACTACCGGAACGGCGCAGTAATCAGCGGGAATGGGCTGAAGCATTTCAAGTGAAGATACTTTTTGAATAGCACCATCAATGACCTTCAAATCGAATAAGTGAATATAAATGCGATTGGATGATACGTCGGAAAGCTTGTTGAGAAGGTCGATTTCGATTTGATTTGGATTCCATTTTGAACCCCAGTGATAAAAAGAAATGTGGTTGCCAATACGATGGTCGTTTTGACAAGCGGAGAGCATTACTGCTGCTAGGATGATGAGGAAAAATCTCATTTAATAAAAAAAGCCGCGTTTGATAGATACTATTCAACGCGGCTTTCGTAGCGGGGGGGGGGCACGATCCCCCGACCTCATGATTATGAATCATGCGCTCTAACCAGCTGAGCTACCCCGCCATTTGTAAAGCGGGCGCAAATATAATCCTTTTTCTTATTTTCATATGATTAATGAAAAAAAAAGGGTATACTTGCAAAACTAACCTAACCACCAACCGATTATGCTTATGGAAAAGAACCGATTGGATCTCGAATATATCATTCGCACGTCCGACCACATTCTATACAATTGCATCTCTTCACCTAGCGGTCTTGAAGATTGGTTTGCCGATGAAGTGAATATTCGCGGTGATGTATTTACTTTCCTTTGGGAAGGAGAAGAGCGTAAGGCAGAACTTGTGTCTTCAAAAAAGAATCAATTTGTAAAATTTCATTGGCTCGAAGATGGCAAGGAAAAGACATTCTTCGAAATGCGCATAAAAATTGACGAAATGACGGGTGAGGTGGCGCTGCTAGTAACAGACTTTTATGATGAGGGCGATGAAGTAGAGACAAAGATGTTGTGGGACAGCGCCGTGGACAATCTTCGACGCGTCATCGGCGGTTGATCACCATTTCGTATAGAGCGATTTAGTAATATCCTTATAGGCCTCGGAAAATTCTCCAGAGCTTTTTTCTATCAGAATACTTTCCATTTTTGGCTCAAAAGGTTCTCCCCTCTGATATTCCACCATTACTCGCGATGCGTCTTTATGAGCTAGGGTGAATACGTGACAGATACGCGCAGGAAACATGCCTGCTGCTTGGGCTGCAAAAGTCCACCGTTCTAATTGGTTTTTAGGAAAAATCAACGCAATGCGGCCTTCAGGATTTAGAAGTTTTTTAGACTTCTCCATAAATGCCTCCGCCGGCAAGGTATCATCGTGTCTTGCAGCATTGCGGCTTGGGTTTGCCGCTCGAAGTGAATGAGAAAAATATGGTGGATTCGAGATGATTAAATCAAATTTGTCTTTGGATCCTATCTTTAGAAAATCACCTGTATGTGCCTTCAAACGGCTGCTCCATGAACTGATCTGAAAATTATGTCTTGCGTCTTCTGCGCTGCCTTCGTCCAATTCAATTGCGTCGATAAGAGCGGAGGGATTGCGCTGAGCGCATATCAAAGCAATGACTCCTGTGCCCGTGCCTACGTCCAAAATATGAGCAGTATCCTCCACACGCGCCCAAGCGCCCAAAAGCACGCCATCGGTGCCTACGCGCATAGCACTTCGAGATTGATAAACCTCAAATTGCTTGAAGCGAAATGGCTTGTCGTGCATTGCTGGGTACATTACTTAAGTCTTTGATTCATTCCATGTTTTATATGAACTGCTCTGCTTTTTCCTATCAACAGGTACCTCTCTGAGTGGTTCACAAGGTTTTAAAGATAAGTGAAGTTCTGCTGGTAATTGCTGATATAGCTTTGTTCCCTCTTTTTTCCATTCCATCATTTCATCGCTGACTTCTTTTACAATTTTGGCGGGGCTTCCCACCAATAGGCTCCGTCGGGGAATGATCATGTCTGCTGGAACAAAACTAAGAGAGCCAATGATGCACTCCTCACCCATCTCTACCCTATCCATCACCACCGCATTCATGCCGACCAGACAGTCTCTACCGATAGATGCCCCATGAATTACAGCACCGTGGCCGATGTGCGCGCCCTCTCTGAGATAAACAGTAATTCCAGGGAACATGTGCACCGTGCAGTTTTCTTGCACATTGCATCCATCTTCAATTACAATCTCGCCCCAGTCACCGCGGATGGCTGCACCAGGGCCTACATAGACATTCTTTCCAATAATGACATTGCCCGTTACCGTGGCATTGGGGTGAATGAATGCGGATTCGTGAATGACAGGACGAAAACCGTTGAATTCAAAAATATTCGCCATATCAAGCTTTTTCTAGGATCATTGCAAAGCCTTGTCCCACGCCAATGCACATCGTACAAAGAGCATAGCGTTTGTTCGACTTATTCAACTCAATTGCAGCAGATAATGCTATGCGCGCACCACTCATACCTAGCGGATGTCCTAACGCAATAGCACCGCCATTTATATTCAATCGGGGATCATTATCTGCTATTTCAAGGCTTCTCGTACAAGCAAGAACTTGCGCTGCAAAGGCTTCATTAATCTCAATGATATCCATTTGGTCCAAAGTAAGTCCTGCTCTTTTTAAAGCAAGTTTTGAAGCCTCTACAGGGCCGATCCCCATAATGCGCGGTTCTGCACCAGAGGCTGCCGAGCTCAATATTTTGGCAAGTGGCTTTAAATTATACTTCGCAACGGCTTCGTCGCTTGCAATGAGCACTGCGGCAGCGCCATCATTCAATCCACTCGCATTGCCAGCTGTCACGCTACCACCATTTCTGAATGCAGGCTTGAGTTTAGAAAGCGTCTCAATGCTCGATTGTGGTTTAATAAATTCATCTTTATCAAAAATAATGGGGTCGCCTTTCTTTTGAGGAATGCTAACAGGAATAATCTCTTCTGCAAATCTTCCCGCTGCCTGCGAAGCACTTGCCTTCATTTGTGACGCAAGCGCGAAGGCATCTTGATCTTCTCTACTGATTGAAAATTTTTCGGCAAGATTTTCGGCCGTTTCCCCCATAGCTTCCACGCCATACATCTCTTTCATTTTGGGATGAATGAAACGCCACCCGAAGCTGGAGTCAAACATCTGAGCATCTCTTCCAAAAGCCGAAGATGTTTTGCTAATCACCCAAGGGCCACGTGTCATGTGTTCTACACCACCTGCGATCACCAAATCCCCCTCTCCTACTTTAATCATTCTAGCAGCTTGCGCCACAGCACTCAATCCAGAAGCGCATAATCTATTGGTTGTTTCTCCAGGCACTTCAACCGGATATCCTGCAAGCAAAAGCGCCATGCGCGCCACATTGCGATTATCCTCACCCGCCTGATTGGCGCATCCCATAATTACATCGGAAATGGTTTTAGGATCTATTTGAGGAAATTTCTCCAAAATCCCCTTCAGGACTATTGCTGCCAAATCATCTGCTCTCACCGGGGCGAGGCTTCCGCCAAAATTCCCAACTGGCGTGCGCACTCCGCCAATGATATATGCGTTCATAATTATTATTTTGACAAATATGTAAAAACCTTGGATACAATTGCCATTAATAAAACATAACTTTATCATACATTCGACGAATGCTACTAGTATTATCCATACTCTTGACCATAGGTCACGGCCAAAGCGATGACAGTGTATTGGCGCTAATATTCCTTTGGTTATTGAGCATTCCTATCACGCTTGTTTTATCCATTATACTCCAAAGTTATAACGAGCGATGGCTGCGAATTTTGACACTTATCCTTCTCATTATATCTGGCCCGATTTGGGTAATAGCATTTGCCATCCATCTTTATTCTGGCATTGCAATTTTGATAAGCACTGCTGTTTCTATCTTACTATTAATCAGAGCTCATGGTAAGAGGATTCGTTCATAGTTTTCTCGTCATAATGGTCTTGTGTTGCTTGTCAAGCTGCGATAACAAGACTGGTTCAATCGTTGAGATTATCAATCAAAACGACTCAATAAAAAAGGAATTCAATTTTCAAATTGCCAATCAGTCCATGTTTGATAGCCTGGCGAGTGCTCCATTGACCGAAAAATTTTCGCAGGTCAAAAGCATGAAAGTTATTTGGGCATTAGAGGATGATAGCATACTCTTTATCAATAGTAAAGCGCACCGACTGCATTTTGATTTTATAAAAAAATACCTGAATCAACAAGAGAATCTCACCATCTTTAATTCCATCAACTATCACACAAATCTAGCTCAACAATATTGTTTAGGCATCTTAAACTACTACGCCGACGGAGATATTTACACTCTAGAAATGACAGCTAGCAGTAAGTATGACGTCAAACAAATAGAAGAGTTTTATGCTAGAATTTCGAAAAAAGTTTTTTTTGGAGAAAAAATAAAACTACTGATTAGTACAGACTTCTTGTTTAGTATTTCCAATGAATTTCGTATTCCAACGATTCAATTGAATGATATTCTATCGAATAAAAATTATCAAGCCATTTTCGAAGGAAAGGAAAGTGGATTTCTTAAAATTTTTGATCCTCAGTCGGCCGCTGATTATAGCAAAGATATCATTTTGGTGAGGGGCACTCCCCTATTCATTCCTGAATGCAAAGGCGTCATTACCACTGAATTTCAAACACCACTTTCGCATATTCAAGTACTCGCACATTCTCGTAAAATACCTTGTTGTGCCGTTAAAGATATATTTTCAAATCAGGAAATTGTAAAACTTTTGAATTCGGCAGTCTCGCTTGACGTTTCATCTGAACAATATCAGATCCATCCAACCAATGAGCCTATCACATCTAGGGTTAAAAAAGGCATACATAATTTACAACACGATACTCAGTATTCCCCTATAGTTGACTTAACAGATATTGCATCTTCGAAAGCCAACCGCATAGGTAGTAAGGCGGCCAATCTTGCAACGCTTTTGCGCGTGAAAGAAGATTTGGGATATGAATATTTTGAAGTCCCCGAATCCTGTTATGCTATCCCATTTTACCATTTTCAGCAACATGCACAGCGGTCAGGCATTGAATCTATTGTAAATGCCGCATCGAAAGCTCATGCCGAGGGGAATATAAAAGAAGTAAGAAAACTACTTTCAAAAGTGAGGGATGCTATCGAAAGCACGCCAGTGAATGATACTTTGCTTCGTGAAATGGAATCAATTCTTGAAACTTCCGATTTTCAATCTTTTCGTTTTCGAAGCAGCTCGAATGCTGAAGATTTAAAAGGATTTAGCGGCGCAGGTTTGTATGAAAGTGCGACCTACAAGAAAAAGCACCCCATCAAGCGAATGGACATCGCCATTTTGAAAGTCTGGTCATCACTTTATAATGAAAAAGCTTTTCTGGAACGAAGAATTCACAACATGGACGAAGCAAGTGTTAAGATGGGAATATTGGTGCACCGTTCGTTTCCGTCAGAAAAGTACAATGGTGTCGCAATTACTTCGAATCTATTAAGACCTGATTTTATAGGCGTCACCGTTAATCTTCAAAAAGGAGAAAACAGTGTTGTGGAGCCTGAACCTGGAGTGCAAGCAGAACAGGTAGTGATTCTTGACGCTGGGCGTGTGGTGGGTGGAGGATTGAAGGTGGCATGTGACTATGTGACGATGAGTTCTCTCTCCAACAATCAACCTCTATTGAAAAAAGAAGAATACTTGAAATTATACATCGCTTTGGATCAACTAAAAAGACGCCTGATTGAATTGGACTTTGGCAACGATAGAAGCTCCTTTGACCGCTATGCGGTAGATGTGGAGTTTAAGTTTTTAGACGATGGTAGTTTATATTTTAAACAAATTCGACCCTATTAGCGTCGTTATATTTGCCTTATGAAAGCAGAACGTCCGCTCATCATGGTCACCAATGATGATAGCATTTATTCAAAAGGAATCAAAAGCCTTATCGAAGCTGTGGCTCCACTTGGAGATGTGATTGTAGTTGCCCCAGACAGCCCTCAAAGCGGAATGGGACATGCCGTGACTATTCATGGTATTTTGAGAATCAATGAAGAAAAAATCTTTTCTGGAATTGAAGCTTACACCACTAGCGGCACTCCCGTGGACTGTGTAAAGTTGGCCATCGCCAAGGTACTGCCTCGCAAACCCGATCTTTTAGTGAGCGGAATCAATCACGGCAGCAACTCTTCTATTAATGTCATTTATTCAGGAACCATGTCAGCTGCCGTTGAAGGAGCTGTTGAAGGAATCCCTTCGGTTGGTTTTTCTTTGCTCGATCACGATCATGATGCAGATTTTCGCGCTTCGCAAAATGTGGTAAAAATTATTTGTGAAAATATTCTCCGTGAAAAAGGTCTCCCTGAAGGAATTTGTCTAAATGTCAACATCCCAAAAGGCAGTCCCGAGGAAATCAAAGGAATAAAGATATGCAGACAAGCGAAAGCTTACTGGGAAGATAATTTTGATGCGCGCAAAGATCCTTTTGGAAAACCCTATTACTGGATGCTTGGAGAGTTCAAAAACTTTGACAAAGGTGAAGATACAGACGAGTTTGCGCTTCGTCACAATTTTGTTGCTGTTGTTCCCGTTCAATACGACCTCA
>JBILSZ010000120.1:0-7106 GCA_044371755.1 Flavobacteriales bacterium
GGACGACAACAATGCGTATGAATTACCTTTCAAAACGCTCACTCGTCCCGTTCTTCCTTATAATCTAGGAGAGCTAAAAGCGATGAACGGTGGCTATGATATCCTAAAAGCCACACCGTTTGGCAACAGCCTCACCATTGATTTTGGAAAGGAAGTCATTCTTAAAGAAAGTTTTGGAAAAGATGAATTTACAGATATGCTCTGCATGTCCTTCTCTAGCACCGACTACATCGGTCATCAATTTGGAATACACTCCAAAGAAGCACAAGATTGCTACTTGCGCCTCGACCGCGAACTCGCCGACTTTATAAAATTCTTGGATCAAAATATTGGAAAAGATAATTATCTCATATTTCTTTCTGCGGATCATGCAGGAGCGCCTACACCAAGCTATCTAGCCGAAAGAAAAGGAGCCGCAGGTTATTGGAAAAGTGATTTGTTAGAAGAAAAAGTAAATGCATTTCTTTCACAAAAATATGGCGCAGGCACCTGGGTAATAAACGAATCCAATTTGAATATTTTCTTAAACCGAACGCTCATTCGGGAGAAGAATTTAAATCTTAAAAACATTCAAATGGAAGTTGCTCAGTTCGTATCAGAACAGGAGAATGTATTGATGGCGATGAATGGTGCTGATCTTGATCGATTGGACGTGAAATCTCCTATCGTTTCACGTCTTCAATTAGGTTACAACCAAAGGCTGTCAGGTGATGTCGTGTATGTCACCAATCCTGGCTTTATTGAATATGGGTTGCAAGGCACCACGCATGGTAGTCCTTTCACATACGACACACATGTGCCTGCATTATTTTATGGCTTTGGGGTAAAAAAAGGAGAAACCTATCAACCTCAAACCATTTGTGACATTGCAAGCACAGTAGCTGCGATTTGTCGTATTCCTTTACCCAATGCGGCTATTGGACAGCCTATCGAAAAAATAGTGAAATAATTTTATGGTAGAATATCACGTCTTTCACGAACATCCTCATCGCAAATTCATTCAATTCGAAGCGGTATTTCCCAATACCCCTGGTCAATCGTTACAATTGCAATTGCCATCGTGGAGACCTGGAAGATATGAGCTAGGTAACTTTGCCAAAAACATCAGAAGTTTTGAAGCTTTCGACGAGAAAAATCAAAAATTATCTACTCGAAAAATCACTAAAGATCTTTGGGAAATTCAAGCTTGTAACGATTCAAAAATAACCATCAAATATCATTACTATTGTGCTGAGTTGAATGCTGGAAGTTCGTACACTGACACGCATTTACTTTACATGAATCCAGTGAATTGCTTTTTTTACAATAAAGCAAATCAAGAACAACCCTATCGTGTCACCTTGAATGTAAATGGTGATAACAAAATTGCATGTGGGTTAAAAAAAGAAGCGCCCAATGTATTGCTAGCGACAGGTTTTGATGAATTGGCAGACGCTCCCATTCTAGCCTCTCCTCATCTTCAGGAGTACCATTACATATCGCACAATATTCCTTTTTCCATTTGGATTTCAGGCAATATTCAATTTAATAAAGAAAAGCTCATCAATGACTTTAATGCATTCACCGATGAGCATTTTAAGCTATTTGGAGATATTCCCTGTGAGGAGTATCACTTCCTGTTTCACTTTCCACCCTACTTCGTGCGCCACGGCGTGGAGCACCACAACTCAACGGTGATCGCAATGGGCCCGGCAACGGAATTTGCAACTGGAACAGGCTACACAGACCTCTTGGCCATTTCATGTCATGAATTATTTCATACTTGGAATATCAAAAATATCCGCCCCATCGAAATGATGCCCTATGATTTTACAAAAGAAAATTATTCGGATCTAGGCTATGTGGCCGAAGGAGTTACTACTTATTATGGCGATCTATTACTTTATCGCTGCGGATTAATTGATGAAAATGAATGGCAAGGAGTATTGAAAGAAGCTATTCAAGAACACCTCGATAATCAAGGCAGATTCAATATTAGTGTAGCCGAAAGCAGTCGTGATACCTGGCTCGATGGCTATGCAGCTGGTATTCCCTGGCGCAAAGTATCTATCTATAACGAAGGTTGTCTTATTGCATTTATTACGGATGCATTTATGCAACAAGCCACAGAAAAAAAGAAAAGTCTTGACGATGTAATGCGCCTGCTCTATGAGCGCTTCGGCAAAAAGCAAAAAGGCTACACTTCCCATGACTATAAAGCACTGGTAGAAGAAGTTGCAGGACAAAATGCCAATTTTATTTTTGAAAAATTGATATATGGAACCGCAGACTATCTGCCATACATCATAGAAGCTCTAAACTTCTTTGGATACGTGCTTATGGAACAAGCATCGATCAAACCAAGTGAAAATCATTATGGTTTTTCACTCGATGAAAATGCTGGAAAGCCCACTGTTAACTATGTTCTCGAAAACGGACCGGCTGATCAAAGTGGCCTCTGGATGGGAGATGAGATTGTAGCTATAAACGGTCAGGCTCCTTACAAAAACGCCCAAAACTTATTGAGACAAGCATCACCACCTGTGAATATTACAATTCAAAGAAAGCACGGAATCCGAGAAATCATCGTAGATAAAAAGTCGGAGAATTTACTAAAGAAATATCTCGTGGTAAAGAATTCGGTGAATTGAGGAAATATTAAACCCTCGCCTTCTGCTCATAATCTTCCACCACATCAAGCACCGAAGGATAGGTATTGCTGCGAACGATAGCCAGTTGATCCAGTCCTATCCAACGCGTTTCAGTGATACCCTCCTCCAATTGCGGCTGTGGTGTGCCTTCGCCATGATAGCGCATCACGTACCAGGCGGTAGCTTTGAGCATCGGCTCCCCTTTTTGAATATAGGTATGCCATGTGGTTTCTAATTGACTAAGAAGTTCTAACTGTCCGATGCTACACTCCTCCTCCACTTCTCGAAGGGCGCCAGCATCGATGGCCTCATCTTCTTCGACCTTTCCTTTTGGAAGGTCCCACTTTTCATGACGATAGATGAATAATATCTCATTCTTTTTATTGAGAACTAGACCACCGGCAGCCTGCACGAACTCAAACTGGTCAGAAAACTTTTTCCACGCCTTTTCGATGTCGCTGCAAACTACGAAAATACTCTTGGCACCACGAGCCACGGCACTTTCAATCAATACTATATCTGTTTTTCCACAAGAACGAATGATGTCGGCTCCCTTAAAAACAAGGGCAGCCTCCGGCTCTTCTTGTGTAAAAATCACAGGTCGATTTGAGAAATATACTTTATACTTTTGGCTCATGGATCAGAATTCAGAACGCGCGTTAAAAGTAGCAGATTTCTTGTTGCAAATCGCTGCTGTAAAATTATCTCCTGAAAATCCCTTCACTTGGGCATCGGGAATCAAATCACCCATCTACTGTGATAATCGCAAAACCCTCTCTTTCCCTGCAATTCGCATAGAAATTAGAAAAGCCTTTTGCGAAATCATCCGTGAACAATATCCTCAAGTGGAGGTCATAGCTGGAGTCGCCACTGGAGGCATTGCCATTGGTGCGCTGGTGGCTGAAGAGCTGAATCTTCCTTTTATCTACGTGCGCAGCGAAGCCAAAAAACACGGCCTCGGCAATCAAGTGGAAGGTGTGCTTCACAATCAACAAAAAGTAGTGGTGATTGAAGACCTTGTAAGCACCGGCAAATCAAGTCTGACAGCGGTAGATGCCCTTCGTGAAGCAGGTGCCCACATCGAAGGTATGGTCGCTATTTTCACGTATGGATTCGAAAAAGCCACCTCCGCATTCCAAAGCGCTCAGTGTAAGCTTGCCACACTCAGTGACTACGACCACCTCATTCAACAGGCCGTACAATCTGGATATGTCAATGGCGACCAACTCGCTACATTAAAAGAGTGGAAGCTCAATCCAGAAGCTTGGAAATTGTAATAGATAGCAAAGACAACTCATAGGATAAGTATATATTTGACGCATTCAACGACACTTATGACTAAAATAGAATCGAAAAAAGTAACTGTAGCCGCCTCACCAGATCAAGTGAGCGCCTTCCTTACTAATACTGACAATATTCAAAAACTCCTTCCAGAAGGAAAATACTCTGATTGGAAAAGCGACGGAATCGTTTGCTCTTTCAAAATTCAAGGGGCGTACACAATAGGTCTACGCATCAAGGAAATCATCAGCAATACAAATGTAATCTACGAAAGCACCGAAGGTTCGCCCTTCGCATTCACGCTGAATACGCATATTTCACCAACAGAAACAGGTTCAGAGGCTTATCTCTTGTGCGATGCGCAACTCAATCCTTTTTTAGAAATGATTGTGAAAGGCCCACTAAAAAATCTGTTTGATTACATGGCTGATCGCTGCACTACAGCGATACAATAAGATTATTTTTATTATTTGTCTTTCCATGTATTGCCTCCTGGCTTGGAGCGCATCATGGCTTGTAATTTATCCAAGTCTAAATTCAATCCCTCACTTGGAAGTCTCGTGTAATCATACATTACGTTTCCTTCTGCATCTACCATGAGTGCGAATGGAAGCGACTTGAGATTAAAAATTTCTCGGATTTCGGGATTATTTCCGGCGAACAAAAAGGTGAAATCTTGATCCCTGTTTTCCTGAATGTAGTTCTTCAACGCCGCGATATCTTCATCCATGTTGATGGCGATAAAACGTATATCTCCTCTATATTTCTCTTGTAATTTATTAAGCAACAACATCTCTTTTTTGCACCCAGTGCACCAATCAGCAAAGAAGAAGAAATAAGTAAATTGTCCCACATTTTCATTAAACTGCCAGCGATCAAGTTTCGGAGTCAATACTGTAAAGTCTGGAACAACATGGCCTGTTTTTCCTTTTGTAAACATCCAGATCATATCGGTGGCGATAGTGCGGTACGCGATGGTGTTTGCTCTGTCAGCAAACATTTCCATCGATTTGCGCACGGCACCTCGACTAAATTGCTTGTTGTTGTAAAGGTCTTTAAGCCCTTTCAACACTGCTAATTCCCCTATTGCAGCTGACTGAAAAGCACTATCTTTTTCCAAAATTTCAATTGCCTTGAATGGATCCGTATCTGCATTGATTGCCTTTTGAATGGCCATTTGAACGGTGCTCTTGCGATTTTCTAAACAGTGATCATAATAGGCATTAAAAAACTTCATGTATGCAGGATTATTTAATAGTACTTTCTGCGACATCAAATATTCTTCATACAAAATTTTCGCAGGCACTCCAGACATTAATTCCAGCTCTGCAATAGAGAAGCGCAAATAGTGCGTGAAATATGGATTTTTGAGGCCCGACTCATATTTATCGAGCATCTCCGTTCTAAATTTCTCAACCCAATTGATAAATTTCAAACTATCACTTGTTGCGACTTCTCCAGTCTTTTCATCAGACGGCATCGATCCTAAATCATTGCCACGTTTTCCACTTGACTTCTTTCGATACGCCTCTGAACCGCGATACTTATCTACAGCAAAATCGTAAAAATGCTCTTCTAAAAATGCATAAAGATCTTGGTTGAATGAAGGAATTAAATTATTGGCATCCTCATCGGCGAGATTAGAAAACTGGAGGACAACGGGAGTTCGATCCAATCGTTGAAAATCACCTTCAGAAGCATTGGGAAAATAACTAATTGTATAATTGGTGTTGGGTTGAGCATAAAAAACTCCTTCTGCATTGCCAATCATTAAGAAGAATCGCGTTGTCTCTGAAATATTATTGATCTGCAATTTGAACTTGCCTTCTGAATCTATGCTAGTTTTCTCCACCAGCGTGCGCCTTCCCGATAGGTCATCATTTACTTTGAAGACATACAAAAAATTGTTGGGATAATTTTTTAATAAACCTGAAATTCCAACCTGAGCAGAATAGCACAGAGGCAATGAAAGGAAAACAAAGAAAACCAAAAGCGCTTTATTCATGAAGGTTTATTTGTGAAGGTACAAACTGCGAAACGTCACCTTTATTTTTAAAGATCTCACGAATTACAGTGCTGTGTACCGAAGCGTACTCTGGATCTGTAAAAACCAGTGTCGTTTCAAGATCGGGCATCAGCGCTTTATTCATGTGTGCGATGGTGCGCTCGTATTCAAAATCCCCGCCATTTCTGAGACCGCGCAATAAAAAGGTCGCTCCTTGCTGACGGCAAAAGTCTACAGTGAGACCTTCATACACGGCCACTCTCACATTCGACACATCAGCAAACGTCTGTTCTATCCAGCGTTTCCTTTGCTCGAGTGAAAACATACTCTGCTTTGTAGAGTTGTGTCCAATGGCGACAATCACCTCATCAAAAATTTTCGCACCCCTGCGTACGATATTTTCATGACCTCTAGTGATGGGATCAAAAGACCCTGGAAAGACGGCTATTTTCTTCATTTTATTTTTTTATGAAAAAACTGAAGTTCACATTGCCATACCGACGATGCTGCTGAAAACCTTCTTGTGTCGAAAAGTCCATTTTGTCGGGATGCTCCAACACAAATATACCATTTGGTTTCAAAGTATCTGCTTGCATTATCAGCGAAGGCAACTTTAACAAACCGGGCAAGTCATAAGGCGGATCGGCAAATATCAAATCAAATTGTTCTTGATTTTTTTGTAAAAAAGAAAATACATCCGCGCGAATCACCTCGGCTCCCGTAGCATCAAATATTTCAAAATTCTTTTGAATTGCTTTAACATGAACGGGGCTCAATTCTACTGCCAAAATAGCCTCCGCCCCGCGCGACCAACATTCAAGCGTAACGGCGCCAGTGCCCGCGAATAGATCGAGAACAGAAGCCCCCTCTATGTCCATTAAATGATTCAAAATATTGAACAAGGATTCCCTTGCAAAGTCTGTTGTAGGTCTTCCTTTAAAGTTTTTAGGAACCTCAATACTTCTACCCTTGTATTGTCCACTAATTATGCGCATAAGCAATGTATCAGAGCCGCGTATACTTTATGATCGGGCACGGTATGCACCGATTTAAGGTCAGAAGGTCGTTGCCAAAATTGAATCCCCCCGATATAATCTTGCAAAAGTGCTTGCAACTCAACAGAAGCAGAAGCTCCATAAAGCGTCACTGAGGCGGCAGACATTAAAATACCCAAGCGCATTGCCGCGTTA
>JBILSZ010000121.1:0-7104 GCA_044371755.1 Flavobacteriales bacterium
CGCTCATATCATTGACGATCACGGCCACTTTCATCCCTTCCTTATTGTGAAGAACATGATTGAGTAAGGTCGTTTTCCCCACCCCTAAAAACCCGCTTAAGACAGTTACTGGTAATTTTTTCATTGTATTCTTATTGCAACTATGTTGCAAATATAAGGAAAGAACAGGAAGAAAAGAACAAGGGGTTTTGGGAACAAGGATACTTTCACTCTTCCAATCTTCCAATCTCCAAATTCCAAAATCCCGTTCCCGTTCTTGTTCTTGTTCTTGTTCCAGTTACTATCTTCGCATCATGGCAAGGAATACCGAAGCTAAGTTGAACATTATAGAGTTGATCTCTTCGTCAGAGGTTGCGCTATCTCACGCTGACATCCAGCAATCACTCAATGGACTATGTGACCGCGTAACGATTTATCGCGTCCTCGATCGACTTGTAGACGAAGGAAAGATTCACAAAGTATTGGATACCGATGGTGTAGCAAAATACGCCTCATGCCATGCATGCGAAGCTGGACATCATCATGATGCACATGCACATTTTAGTTGTGTCGTATGCAAATCAGTAACCTGTCTCGAAAAGATAACTCCACAAATCACGCTTCCTAGAAAGTACCAGGTACAAGACATCCACCTCACCATCTCTGGTATTTGTCCGGAGTGCAAATGAGATTGCTAGAAAAAAATAAATATCAATTTACTATTCACTTCGATGGCTAGGATACTTATCTAAAATTTCCTTTCAAATTTTTTCTTGCTGTTCTTTTTACATTATCTGATTTAAAAAAGCTTTCACTGTGGTGGGTTTGCGGCCCAGTAGATTTTCTAAATCATTTCCCACTTCCTCTAACTCCCCTTGTGCCTGGGCAATTGCAAAACCAGCGGTCAAGCCAATAATACTGTCTGGTACTCCAAATCCTTTTAATGTACTTGAAAAATCCTCCACCGTGGGTGAAATATATTTCATATCCTTCTTAGAAATATCGCCGAGTATTTGCGCTACTTCATGATAAGAGAAAGATTCACTATTGGTAAATCTGTATACTTTTCCCACATGATTATCGCTTAAAAGAATATTCGCTGTTGCCTCAGCCATTTCGGATCTTAAGGCCGCTGCAACCCGTCCACTACCCGCAGGCAAATAAATAATCCCGACATCCAAAACATTCTCGCCCATAAATACTGGCACAAAATCCATATAAAGTGTATTCTTTAAAATCGTATAGTCCATTCCACTTTCTCTCAGCCAATTTTCAGTTTTAAGATGAGACTCAGCTACCATCCATAACGGAGATGACTCAGTTTCATTCTTTCCTAAAAAACTCGTATACACTACATGTTTAACACCCGCTTCCTTCGCGGCATTCACCACGTTTTGATGTTGTAAAGAGCGATTCTCAATTTCACTTCCAGAAATAAAAAGAAGTTTCTCTACTCCAGAAAAAGCACTTACTAAAGAAGCATAATTGTTATAATCACCAATTCTACTTTGTACTCCTTTTGATTTCAAATCGCTCGCCTTTTCATCATCTCTAACCATGCCGATGATTTGTGAAGGCGCTATTCCATTATTCAAAAGAAATTCAATGGTCGCCTTTCCGAAATGTCCCGCTGCTCCTGTTACTAGTATCATTTTTTTACTTTTTAAAAATTATTATTACTTTTGTTACGCAAAGTAACTAAAGATAGTTCAATAAAGTAACCAGTTACCTTAATGTAACTGGCTAAAAAGTAGTAACAAAATGGTAACTAAAACTGCAATAAATAAGGAATTTCAATGTCCAGTAACGCAACTACTGCAGCTCATTGGTGGCAAGTGGAAGCCTGTGATATTGTATTGCCTCCGATCAGATAAGCGTCGATTTGGTGAAATATCCGCGCGTATCCCCAATTTATCTCGAAAAGTATTGACCGACCAACTGAAAGAATTGGAAGCAGACGGACTCATAAAACGGAAGCAATACAAGGAAATTCCACCGCGTGTGGAATATGAGCTAACGGAGCGTGGAAAAAGCCTCGCCCCTGTTCTTCGTGCAATGGAAAAATGGGGAACGAAGTATATTTTGGAGGGTTAGAAGATTATTTCAGCTTACTTCAATCGAGCGGAGTGAAGAGTTGCATTCATGAAAATTTTTCCCAACTGCGAAAATTGCCAACGCTGATTGATTTTAATGATCATATTGAGAAAAGGTTGTAAAGGTTTTACCATCATAACGATAAGCACCTTCTCCACTATTACTAAACCATACGTTGCCGCTTCTATCAACAACCTGACAACCTACATTCTCAAACCGTGCTCCCAAAGTTCGAATAATTCTTGGGTGTTGCTCCTTCGCAGGAATTGAAGATTTACTATCAGTAGTCTGATTCGTTGAAACCTGTCCGTTACAAGAAAGAATCAATAAAGAAACTACTAGCAAAGAAAAGATTGAAATTTTGAGTTTATCTCTGGCATTGGGTGACATTTTTTTCAATAAAAATTGTAGTCCTACTTTCTAAATTTAGTGAATACTCATTATTGACAAACAAAACTACTGACACATTTCATTCATTACTTTAGTCCAAAGGGTATTTTTGAATTTTCTGGAGAAAAATCCAGTATGTCCAATTTTTTTCAACCCATAATCTTTAGGGTTGATTTCCTCTATATCTATCTTGGCATTCTTAAAATACTTCAACAATTTATTTGCGGTCGTTTTGTTCGCCAGAGGATCATCTTGAATCTGTATTGATTTAATCGGTGTAGTAATTTGGTCGAAAAACACTGGGTTTAGAGATTTTCCAAATTCGGGCTCGAAGTAATCAGGATTTGTGCACCATTTTCTCCATTCTAATGCAACTCCCTTCGGCAGATTTTCACCTTGATTCACTTTCATTGCGTTCACATACCCAAATAGTTTTGTGTGAATTGGTATCATGAAGTACCAATAAAAAGCAGGCAGCCACTTGTAAGGACTGCTCATATCGCGCCAATATCCAGTTGACGATGCAATAAAAAACAGGTGGTCTATTTTTTTATGATTATCCATCAACCCAACCATTTGTCCCCCCATACTATGACCTGCGATAATTTTTTTCTGATCCGGGAAATTAGAAAGTACCCAATCAAAAACGCCCGACATATCTAATCTACCCCAGTCACTAATTTTCGCATCAGAGTCTTTAAGTATCCTTGGTGCTGATTCTGCTATGCCCCGATAGTCAAAGGTGAGCGAAGTGAATCCGTTTTCTGCAAGAAAGGAAGCAAAATTTGAATATACTTTTTGTGGTATTCCCGTTCCACAATGTATTTGAACAAAACCTTTACTGACTTCCACTGGTAAATATAAATTCGCTGATAATAAATACCCATCCCTTGCGGGGATTTGAATCTTTTCAATTTTCATCTTTTATCATTTTGAAAGGTGTAATCAATTTATTTTATGTGCCAATTCAAATAAACGAGCAAGAATTTTAAATATTCAGATATACCTATGTATCCCATAGATTAGTTCTCGAAGAAAGCTACCTCCTACTTCCAAACTCAATGAAAAACTAATTATTCTCACTGTCCATTGATTTCGGATTGGATGATGCACGGTTTTGCTTTCAATCGACCTTTGTAGAACTAAATTTAAGCAGACAGAATGCAGCTCAAATATAGTAAATAGCACCAGACGAAGCAATGAACTCAATTTTAAAGCAAATCAATGATGTTCTTTATCTTCAATCGTCCATTTGTATGCTTATTCGCTCGCCTTTCAGTATGCGAGGTAAGCTTATAGTATTGCCTCTTGCTAATTTCTTATATCCTCTTTACCAAATGCGATGTCCAATACAAAAACAGGTTTGGAGCCATCGTCTGGAATATAAGAGATGTAAGAAATAGCTACCCTATAGTAAGGGTCAAAGTGATCGAAGATTTTTCCAATGCACTTTTGTGTGCCTTTTGAGTAGGGCGCTTCCCATTTGTCATCCATTATTGTGCTTGTATCCGTTTAGATAGGATAAAGCAAATTTGATATTCGCTCGTATTCCATCTTCGCGCTGTCTATGTCTGAAAAGTAATACATACACTCTAAAATCATTGGATGCTTTGTAGTGTCTGCTTGACCTCCTTTTTCAGTAATCAATGCGGCATTTCCATATATCAACATCAGTTGAATGGAGTCTGGATTAGATTTGATAAGACCTTTGTCCTCTGTGATGCCTTTGAAAAAAGAAGGGGGTGGAAAATTATTGAAAGTAGTGTCTGTCAGAATAAATCTCTTATCATTTACAAGTACTTCCCGAAGGTCTAAACGTTTTTTTCCCAGCGGAAGGTTGTAGAAAATACTCTCAATTACCGGATCAACTTCTATCATCTGTGCAGTGTCCGCCGCTTGATTACTTTCTTGCGCTGGCACCCCTTTATTCCCCGTGCTACATGCAACTAAAACAAAAGCCGCTATCACGACCAAAAGAGTCTCCATCAAACTTTGTTTCTTCAGTTCAATGATGGTTTGAGTATCACTTTTTGACTCAACAACCATTCTTTCCGTCTTTTTTTTCATGGTGGAATATTTTAAAATCCATTTTCGAACAGCGGTATCCGAGACTTCGTACTCCGAACAAATCTCTGAAATTTTACTTATTCCCAGTTCGATTTCCTGAACCTTTTTGACTTTAAATGATTCCGAAAAATAACGATTTTGACGCTCCTGCCGAGTCATTTTTGTGCTTTTAATGCTTGTCATCCTATTACCATTTTTAAAGTTGTTTTTACTTCAAAAACGGTCAACTTATTTCAGGCATAGACAGACTTAGGCCGTTAATCAGAAATATTCCATTATGTTTCCGTTAAACTATTGCTCCCGTAACGCGTTTGTATTTTTGGTTAAATTGGAGGAAACAAGAGAGTGTTCTCAATTGACTTGGTTTGTTGTTTTCTATTCCACCACGAACCGCGCGCCTTCAGCGCGTGAATCGGTATACAGCATATAGACTCCCGCAGAAAGTTGAGGCACATGGAGTGTGTTGATGCTCTGCTGAAACGTTCCAGTTTCTACAATGCGGCCTGCACAATCGCGAATGGTATACATCGCACCCAAGTCATCTGAATCTACTCTGACATGAATCAAGTCGCGGGCAGGATTGGGGAAAACAGTAAACTCACTTGCGTCTATTTGACTCACTGTGTTTGGAATCTCCGAAAAAAAGGCCATAAGCTGATTGCTTCCACCCACAACCGCAATACCGTTGGATGCAATGCTGACTCCGGAGGTATTGTTGACGGCTACCTCGGAAGACCATATTAAGTTCAGGCTTTGATCGAATGCATAAACAAACTGTTCCCCATTTGTCACGTATATCATTCCGTTGCCGGCGGCAGTAATACGCGGAATAAAGTAGCCGCCCTGCGTTATGGAAACCGATTCATTGAGCAGTGCGCCTGTCAAACCATCTAAACGGATGATCTTACCACCGCTTGGCGCATATACAGATCCATCGGCACCGGATGCCATTAAACTGAAGGGCGCATTGCCGGTTATTCCCGTCTGCCAAAGCAAATTCAATTGCGTACCGTCGTCGGAAAATGCCGCAATGTTGTCTTCTGTCAAATGCACGTAAATGATACCATTGTTGCCCACCATCAAGGCCGATTGCGGAACATTACCGCCCGGAGTGATATCCTCCACAACATGATCGTACAATTTCATTCCGGTAGAAAGATCCGTTGCCCAGATGAAGGAAACTCCACCTTCTGTTTCGAGCGTGTACCCCTTGTTAGTGGCATTGTTAATGGCCATTTCTCCGCTTCCCGTCGACATCTCAACGGTAGGCGTTTCCCAAATTAGGTCACCATTGGCAGGATCCATCTTATAGGTCACGAAATTTCCTCCGATATACATATAGCCAGCACTGTCAAACGAACCTGTTTCAGTTATGTAAGGCATTACGGTAAATGGTGCTGTGTAAAGCAGCGAACCGTCGGTCACATCCAGGGCATAAAGTGTATCATTCGGACTTTCTGTCAAGCGCACTGCAAACAGTCTTCCGTCGCGCAGTCCAACAGGCAGAGATCGGCCGGCATTGTTGGTGATATCTTGGCTCCAGATTAAAGCTCCGGTCATCAAGTCGTAACATTCAATGGGTGCGTTTGTTAATGATAGGAAGCGCATGGTGACCACATAGTTGTTTTCAATCAATATGGGAGAACCAAAAAAACCTGCAGATTCCGTCTGCCAGAGTAAACTGTTGTCAACAGGGCCTGCTAAATCAGTATAACCATTGCGGGCACTGTTGCCGCCGTTGTTGTGCCAACCTGTGGATTGAGCAATGGTATTGAGGAGTAACGAGGAGAATAAAAGCGTAAAAAGTATGCGCATAATCGTAGTGTATTAATGGTTATTCATTCGAAATCTATTCAGCGAAGTTAAGCATAAGCTCTCTTAGCGAAGAGCGGGTTCATATGACTTTGAGACTATAGGGAAATCAAAAACGTTGCTCCAATGGTGTTGGCTTTTCTTAAGGTTTGAGTTTAGCGAAGCGCATGGAATGTGAATTGTGAAATGGATGATGCACAGAGGGTGTTTCACAGCCACAATGTTGCTTGTACGAATGTATTTACCCTTAGCTTTTCCTTGGCGCGAATCGCTGACTTGATGGGCAGCAGATAGGTTTGATGTTTGGTGTCTTACCAAATGGCCGTGTCCCATTCACTGTTGCCAATTCTAACTGTGGCCTTTAGTCTTCCCCAGCCTTGCTCTTGCCACCCGGAGTTTTCCCTGATTTCGCTCGCCATATCGGCCGGCAGCGAAATAAAATACCATCCGCCGGTTGATGCATGCTTGCCCGGCAAGGGATCTATGTCCAGCAAAAGCGGATGGAAGAAGGGAGATAGAACGCAGTGAGTTTGCAAAAGCTGTGGAAGAAAATCGGCATAGGTATTGCAACAACAAAGATGCCGCCAATTTCTTGCAGGTGATGTTAGCGGCTTATACCTGATCTGGGTTTCGTAATTCTGTTAACATTCTATTCATGCTTCTTCCAATAGAGCCGGTATTCATTTCCTGTCTCGAATATAAATAAATCGAACGCATAGCTACCCGCTTTCTTTTTCTTTGATTTTGTGCTACATGGCGCCA
>JBILSZ010000041.1:0-23388 GCA_044371755.1 Flavobacteriales bacterium
CATTTGCGTTGTACATTACATTTGGATTGTTTCTAGAAAAAACAAGAAGGTGCTGGTCACTATGGTGACTGGGATAGCTGTAGCTCAATGGGTTTTCAATGTTGCAACGATAGCCTCCAATCCAGTCGTGATCATCTTGATTAAATTCACTAAAACTCCTATGAATATTAACGCCCCCGATGAAAAGTATCGGTTCTGTGGGATGGTGCGTTATACATAAGTCGTAGCCTCCTTGTGAACGGAAGGTTCCAAAATCGAAGAGCGTACCAATTTCAAGCTGACACGGATCGTTTGGGACATTTGCTGATCGATCTGTCCAAACACCACCTGCGCCGCTACCATCACCACTCACATAATTGTATTTATATAGAATGTAGCCAATATTGTTCTCATCATTTTGCATTTCCCCTATCAAAAAGATTTCATCTTGATTGAGTGGATTAATGCACATTACGCCTCTTTGCTGTGCGTAAAAATCCTCAGGGGTAATGTTTGTCCAATTGATGCCGTCAGGTGAGCGAAATATCCCACCTGGAAATGCTAAGTTTACAAAAGAAAGATACGCGTAAACGACGCCATCTTCGGTCACCACTACATCAACATTCTGGCTTCCGTACTGCTCAAAACCTAAAACCTGGGTCCATGTTTCGCCGCCATCAATACTTCGAATCACACCATTATAGACTGCCGCATACACCTCATCTTCTTCTAGATTGGAATAATCCATCGCCATATTCCAAGTAAAGTCGTAACTCCCATTCTGTAAAACACTTTGAGGTGTATTGCTTGCTGTACTTTCTAGTTGAAACCAAGATTGACCGCCATCAATACTTTTAAATATTCCATCACCACTAAACAAGGAAGTGAAAGATGTAGCGCTGACAATGCCGTAAGCTTCTTCACCTGTACCCATGTACCAAATATTCTCCTTGCCAGGTCGAATATCTTGAATGACGCATGAGGTGCTGTGGATTTGCTGAGGAGCCGTTGTCTTTGTCCATGACTGTCCTCCGTTGGCAGATCTCCACATTCCTCCGCTCACACTGCCAGCTAGAATGATGTTTTCATCTAGGATATCAAGGGCGAGCGCACGGCTCCTTCCACCTTTATTAATTGGGCCCCGTGCAGTCCATGACTGATCTCTGTCCTCAAGTTTAACTGGAAGCCTTCGCGTAAACTCCATTACGTTTTGACGCATATTTTTAGGTATCATACCAGTTGCAGGATCTTTTAGACGATTGAACTCAAACTCCTTTCTACCACCAGGCTTCAAACCAAAAGATTCGGTAGTGGCGCCTCCTTCTTCGAATTTAGAAGAAGAGAAATTATCCGTATAAAAATAGCCCAGCCCACAAAGGGATGCGGCGGTGACAATTGAAAGTAGAAATGTTTTCATAAATCAAATATAAGCAGCGACTGTTGAACAAAAATATTTTCTGGATTTTTAGTGTCCGTGATTCGAACTGTGTACATACCTGAATCAAGCATTGAAACATCCATGCTTGAAGCGAAAGTTAGAGAGGATAAAACCAATCGACCCCCTTGATCGAATATTGAAATGGAAACCGAATGATCATTCGGTAAATTTTTCAGATAGATGAAATCTCGCGCTGGATTGGGAAATATAGAAATTTCAGGCGAGTTGATTTCTCCTGTTGATACCAAATCTGCTGGACAAGAATGCTGAGAGAAAAAAGCCCAAATTTCCTCTGTAGCACTGATATCGCGGTTGATCGCTCCTAGTCCTCCAAATGTAGCATTGGTTCCCGGCCATTGATGTCCACCACCTTCAATTCTAAACAGTACCAATTCAGACCCTTCATCACATGGCAGCCATGTAAATCGCTGCACAGTAGATAGATCAAGAATATTGGTGTTCGGAATATCTTGTACAATCGGATCAGCGCCACAGCCATTATTATCACGCCAGTATTCAATGATTTGATCAACACCAAGTCCTGCGAATTGTGAGCCATTGTAACCAACCACAAAATCTGAAGTGCCATGAATTTGCATCACCGCCGTGGCATGAATGGGGTTGCAGGCATCCAGAGTATTTTGCGTCATGGTGCCTGCTACCGAGGCCACAGCGGCGAAGCAATACTCCGACTGGCACGCAAGAATATAACTCAAGTAACCACCTGCTGAAAAGCCGCAAGAATATAGTTTTTGGAGATCAATATCGAAATCAGTATCAAACTTTTGCACTAGGGCTTCGATAAATCCTAGGTCATCTTCATTGGACCCAACGGCACCGAGATCAGCATTCCAAAATCCGTTGACTCCATCTGGATAAACGACAATAAAATCATTGTCTTCTGCATACGTATTAAAGTCCGAAATATCCATTATTCCTTCACCATCTTGAGTGGTGCCGTGCAAAACAAAAACCAGTGGAACAGGAGTGCTTGGTAAATTATCAGGAACAAAGTAGGTGTATGTTCTCTCCAACCCGTCGTGTTGGATGGTGCCTGAGTTTTGGGCAAAGAGGCTTGAGATGACAAGAGACAAGACTACGCTGGTAAGCAATTTCATGGAAAAGGTTTTTTTCAAATATATATATTCTTGCGAAAGACTTTAAATTAGCCGCCATGCATCACGAAGCGGACAATGTAAAAGAACGATATAAAAGGCGCCAGGCAGAAAAGTCAGCGTCCTTGTATGACGTGCAAAATCCTTATGTAAAGCATGCCACACGAGAGCGCGAAGAAGTTTACAAACAAGGCATTTTCGCCCATTTCGGAAATATTGAAGGCCTGAAGGTGATTGAAATCGGGGCAGGTGCTGGAGGGAATATTTCTTTTTTCAAAAAGCTTGGTATTCTTCCTCAAAATATTTTTGCCAACGAGTTAATTCCTGAGCGCGCTCAAGCCCTACGTGCGGCTCACCCCGATATACACATTATTGAAGGTGATGCCACTAGATTGGATGTAACAATGTTGGGACAATTTGATATTGTTTTTCAATCTACCGTTTTCACTTCTATTCTGGATGATTCATTTAAACGTACGCTTGCAGATTTGATGGTGCAATTGATGAAGCCGAATGGGATGGTGTTGTGGTATGACTTCATTTACAACAATCCAAGAAATAAGGATGTGAAGGGCGTGGGTGTTGAAGAAGTGCGTCATTTGTTTCCCGCGCTAGATATTTCTTTCTCTAAAATAACATTGGCACCACCCATTGGTCGACGGGTTGGAAATCTCTATTCTATTTTCAATTTACTGCCGTTGCTCCGCACGCATGTGGTAGGATTTGGAAAAAAGGCATAAAAAAAAGCGTCCACGTTTGGACGCTTGATTCTGAGATAATCGACGCAAACCACTGCGTCGCTGTATAACCAAACAAACCACAGATTGTGATCGCTGTTGGAGAAGGATTCGAACCTCCACAGGGCGATTAGGATTAAAAGAGCCAAACTTCCTGCAAATTTGACTCCCTCATCTTTTTTTCGTGATCCCCACCCTAGAGACTGTAGGGTGTGTCTGCCGTTTCACCATCCAACAATTTGATTACAAATATAGGAGTAAGCTCCATACTGTGTATATTAATTCAATATTAAGTTTAAAATATAGATAATTCGCAACAAACGACCCGCTTCTTTGGTTTTTTGTTATTTTTGTTTCAAATAATTGCGAATGGATTACCAAATTGACAACATCGACATCAAGATTTTGAATCTTCTGACCCAGGACGCGTTTATTCCTTACACTGAAATCGCGAAAAAAGTACACGTCGCGCCTGGCACTGTGCATGTTCGAATGAAGAAGATGGAAGAGGCGGGCATTGTGAAAAAGCCACAGCTCCAAATCGATCTTTCAGCTTTAGGTTGGGATGTAAGCGCTTTTATTGGTGTATTCCTTAACAAAAATGACGTTTTATTCCAAGTGGTACAGGAGCTTCAGAAGATTCCTGAGGTTTTGAGTTGTCATTACACCACAGGCACCTACTCTTTATTTTTAAAAGTGCAATGCAAGGATACGCGCCATTTGAGAGACGTTTTGAGCGACCGCATTCAGAAGATTGAGGGCATCGCGCGCACTGAAACCTTGATTAGTTTGGAAGAAAGCTTTAGTAGGCAACTCAAGCTCTAGTTTGAACCAATGCTCTTACTGGCAGTTATTTATAATGAATGCCGCGCTATTGTGGCGTTTTGTGGAATGGAATATCACCTATCTTTGCACACCTTTAGAGGGGAATGAATATGAAGAATATACGGAATTTTTGCATCATCGCTCACATTGACCACGGAAAGTCAACTCTAGCCGACCGCCTGTTGCAAGTAACAGGTACAGTAGACAATAGAAAGCTCGTGGCACAAACGCTGGACGATATGGACTTGGAACGCGAAAAAGGTATTACCATTAAGGCTCACGCCATTCAAATGGAGTATACGCGCAATGGAGAAAAGTATATTCTCAACCTCATAGACACACCAGGTCACGTAGACTTCAGTTACGAAGTATCGCGCTCTATCGCTGCCTGTGAAGGCGCGCTTCTAATTGTAGACAGCACACAAGGCATTCAAGCACAAACCATTTCGAACTTATACCTTGCGTTGGAGCATGATTTAGAAATCATTCCAGTGCTCAACAAGCTAGACCTACCCAATGCTGAACCCGAGTTGGTAAAGGACCAAATCGTGGATCTAATCGGCTGTAAGCGCGAGAGTATTTTGTCTGCATCTGGTAAAACAGGCCTTGGTGTTGAAGATATTCTCGAAGCCATTTGCGAGCGCGTTCCTGCTCCAAAAGGCGACCCAAACGCACCATTACAAGCTATGATATTCGACTCGATGTTTAACTCTTTTCGAGGTATCATCGCTTATTTCAGAATCATGAACGGTACTCTTCACAAAGGAGAGAAAGTAAAATTCATGAGTAATAATCAGGTATATCAAGCAGATGAAGTGGGCGTATTGGGACTCGATCTTAAGCCGCGTGATTTCGTCGCTGCAGGTGATGTGGGATATATCATCAGTGGAATCAAAACAGCAACAGAAGTTAAAGTCGGAGATACAATTACAACAGTTGCCAATCCATGTACCGTTGCCATCAAAGGTTTCGAAGTGGTGAAGCCAATGGTATTTGCGGGTGTTTACCCCGTAGACACCGACGACTACGAAGAGTTAAGAGCTTCCATGGAAAAGCTCCAATTGAACGATGCTTCTTTGGTATTCGAGCCCGAAAGTTCTGCTGCCCTTGGCTTTGGTTTCCGTTGTGGCTTCCTTGGAATGTTGCACATGGAAATTATCCAAGAGCGTTTGGAGCGTGAGTTCAACATGACGGTGATTACAACAGTTCCCAACGTTAGTTATTTTGCTTACACCACACGCGGTGAGACCTTAGAAATTCACAATCCAAGTGAACTGCCAGAACCCGCGAAGCTTGATTATGTAGAAGAACCTTACATCAAAGCACAGGTAATTACAAAATCTGAGTACGTTGGTTCGGTAATGACACTTTGTATAGAAAAGCGTGGAATTCTTACCAATCAATTATACTTGACTTCAGATCGTGTAGAGCTTTCGTTTGAAATGCCTCTTGCAGAAATCGTATTTGACTTTTACGATCGCTTGAAGACAATTTCGAGAGGTTATGCCTCATTTGACTATTTCCCTGCTGGCTACAAGCAGAGTGATTTGGTAAAGATGGATATTCTGTTGAATGGTGATCAAGTGGATGCATTGTCGGCGCTTATCCACCGCGATCATGCATTTGATTTGGGTAAAAAAATCTGCTTGAAGTTGAAAGAGCTCATCCCGAGACAGCAGTTTGAAATTGCCTTGCAAGCTGCTGTGGGTGCAAAAATCATCGCTCGTGAGACCATCAAAGCATTGAGAAAAGACGTTACCGCAAAATGTTATGGCGGTGACATCTCTCGTAAACGCAAACTTCTTGAAAAACAGAAAGAAGGTAAGAAGCGTATGCGTCAGGTGGGAAGTGTAGAAGTGCCACAGGAAGCATTCCTCGCGGTTCTCAAGCTCAATTCATAATCTACCATGCTCAAGGTTTTTGGGAGAATTTCGCTAATTGCGTCCATCGTTTTCCTATTATGCTTCTGGGGGCGTCTCATTATCATGGATAATGCAGAATGGAATTCAGTGGATATTATTCTTTCAAGCATTGTCACGCTGGGAAGTTTAGCCCAGGTCGTTTTCGTATTGCGCTCCCTTCCAATTTTACAACTCGAACCGTATCACGAATTCGAAACACTCGATAATGAAATGGCCTTCAGCGATACAGACGATGTCCATATTGTTTCGCTATCTGGACTGGATATCGTGTTTGCCGTTTTAGGTGGACTGTTATGGCTGGCGTTGGTGATAATTGGTGCCCGCTCTTTTGGCGCAATGTTTTCAATTTCGTTGAACCAACCCCTTTCTATTGTTCAAGCAGTCATGATCTTGTCAGCAATATTAGGCAGCGTGCCCTCGTTGGTATACAACTTGCGCGTTTGGAACAAAAAGGGAATTGCGATGTGAACAATGCATCGTTCAATGTCGCTTCTTCCGATCTTCTAATCGCTTCTCTATCCTATTACTTTTGTTTCCATGAAGTATTCGTTCATCATTTTACTTTTAGCTTTTTCAAACTTGCTCTTTTCTCAGCGACAAGAGTTTGAAGATAAGTACCCCAATGGTAATACGCGCAGCGTAGGTATTTATAAGCGTGGAATGGAAGATAGCACTTGGCGCTACTTTTACGAAAGTGGCTTGCTACAAGAGGTGACCAATTATAAAATGGGAAAGTTTCATGGCGCCGTAACGCAGTATCACCCCAACGGCAAGATTAAAATCGAAGGCTACTTTAAAGAAGACAAACAAGATAGCATTCAGAAGACATTCTCAGAAGCAGGAAAACTGCTTGAAGAAGGGTATTATCGAGACGGAAAAAAAACTGGGATCTGGAACTACTTCTTTCCCAACGGCGATACTTCCATGACTGAAAAACATTCAGACACTCTGATTTATTTGCTCACAAAATTCAATGAGGCTAAAAAATGCATGATCAGAAATGGCAATGGAACGATCGAGTCTTTTTTTGAGAATGGAAAAATAAAAGAGCGCACTACATACGTCAATGGTCTGCCTGACGGCACTTTTGAGGAATATTATTCGGGCGGTTCATTCAGAGTATCCGGGCGTTATGCTAAAGGATTAAAACATGGCGAATGGGCTGAGTACTTTCCAACTGGTAAAATCAAAAGAAAGACGGGATATGTTTTTGGCGTTCTCGATGGCCCGTTTGAAGAATACTATGCCAATGGCAAATTGAACGTAAAAGGAAGTCATCTCCAAGGTAAAAAAAACGGAGAATGGAAATGGTATCTGGAAGATGGCGCTTTTGATATAGAAGGTGGTTTTGATAACGACATTCAAAGTGGTGCCTGGACCTACTACTACAAAAACGGCAACAAGCAGAGCTGGGGACAATATGAAAACGGTAAAATGCAGGGAACGTGGAAATACCAATACTTCCATGGTGAGTCTTGGAAAGAGGGAAATTATGACAAAGGGTTGAAAGAAGGGAGATGGACCTATTGGTATGAGAGTGGAAAAACCTTGATGGAGGGATCTTTCAGCAAAGACTTAGATGAGGGTCCGTGGATTAACTATTATGAAAACGGTAAAGTGAAGGATAAAGGCACATTTGAAAAAGGAAAAATGAAAGGATTCTGGGAGGGTTATTTTCCAAATGGCTTGAAAAATTATAGCGGAAGTTGGAATGGGGATATAAAAACAGGAGAATGGAGCTATTGGAATGAGAAAGGGAAATACGAAAAACGAGAGATGTACAACGAAGCTGGCGTGCTCAATGGTCCTTTTGAAATGTATAACGAAGCAGGCAAACTTGAGAGTAAAGGCGCCTATCTCAATGGTAAGCCTAACGGCAAATGGGAGTATTACTATCCTCATGGTTCTATGTTGCGCCAGTGTACTTACAACGCTGGGAAACTGGAGGGTAAGTCGCTGATGTACGGCGAAAACGGCAAATTGACAGAAGAGTGCGGTTATAAAAACAACAAACGTCACGGAGTGCGGACTACGTATGATCCGAAAACGGGAAATGTTGTGTTAAAAGAAAAATACGAAAATGGGTCTATGGTGAAATTGTTGGAAGGCAGTCCCGGCGGCGCACCTTTGCCTCCCGCTGGTGGTAAAAAGCGATAGCCTTCACTTAGGGACAACGTCCATATTTTTTTCCCACACCTAAAATATTGTACCTTGTACCCGCACGTCTATATTTGCGAAATACGTGAGATGGAAGATTGTGTAATGACGAAAAAGAATTGATAACATGGGATGTTCAAGTTGTTCTTCAAATAATGGTTTACCCGGTGGATGTAAAAATAACGGCGCTTGTGGTACCTACGGATGTAATAAGTTAGATGTATTTGACTGGTTGTCGGGAATGGAAGTTCCCCTGGGCCAAAAGGCGTTTGATATTGTCGAAGTCCGTTTTAAAAACAGTCGAAAAGGATTTTACCGCAACAGCAGCGCGCTGGAGCTCTATCCTGGTGACATTGTAGCTGTAGAAGCCTCTCCAGGTCACGATATCGGAGTGGTATCCATAGTGGGCGAATTGGTGCGCATGCAGATGAAGCGTAAAGACGTAAAGGATAATTACGAGGTAAAAAAGATTTTTCGCAAAGCCAAGCAAGAGGATATTGAAAAGTGGCAAGAAGCCCGCAAACTCGAGCAAGACACTATGATGCGCGCTCGCACTATTGCTCGCGCCTTGGATTTGCAAATGAAAATCAGCGACGTCGAATATCAAGGAGATAAAACGAAAGTAACCTTTTTCTATACCGCTGATGATCGTGTAGATTTTCGAGAATTAATTAAAAAATATGCCGAAGAATTTCGAGTAAAAATCGAGATGCGCCAAATTGGATACCGCGTGGAAGCGGGCCGTCTAGGTGGAATTGGCTCATGTGGTCGCGAACTATGCTGTTCTTCATGGCTAACGGATTTTAGAGCCGTTTCTACCAGTGCAGCGCGCTACCAACAGCTCTCGCTCAATCCATCTAAGCTAGCCGGTCAATGTGGAAAGCTCAAGTGCTGCCTCAATTATGAGTTAGATCAATATGCCGAGGCCTTGAAAGATCTTCCAAGCACGTCTGTAAGGCTAAAGCTTCCAAAAGGAATTGCCTCTCATTTCAAAACTGATATTTTCAAGCGCACTTTGTATTATGTATACGAAGGTCAACCTGGAGAATCTCCCTTCCCTCTATCAGTAGAGGCCGTAAAGGAAATAATCGAGATGAATAAAAAAGGAGTCGCGATCGAAGACGTGGAAGACTTTATGGAAGAAGAGGTAGAGGTAGAGGAAACGGATTTTGCACAAGTAGTAGGTCAAGATAGTTTGACACGTTTTGATCAAAAACGAAGAAAAGGCCCAGCTAACAGGAATAAGAGGGGGAATCAGAACAGGGCACAGAACAAGAACGAGAACAGGAACGAGAACAGGAATAAAGAACCCCAAAGGGGCGCGGCAGGAACAAGGGAACAAGGGAACAAGGAACAAGGAACAAGGGAACCCCAAAGGGGCGCGGCAGGAACAAGGGAGCAAGGAACAAGGGAACCCCAAAGGGGCGCGGCAGGGAACAAGGGAGCTGGGAACCAGAACAGGAATAGAGCGCAGGGAGCAAGGGGACAAGGACCAAAAGAACCCCAAAGGGGCGCGACAGGAACAGGGGAACAAGGGAACAAAGGAACCCAGGGGGGAGCAGCAGGCAACAAAGGAACTGATAACCAGAATAGGAACGAGAACGAGAACAAGAACGAGAACAGGGAACAAGGAACAAGGGAACAAGGGAATCAGAATAGAGGGCCAAGGAGAAACAATAATAACAACAGAAACCGCGGACCTCGCAGAGATAAACCCAACAACCCAGAAGGAGGAGAGGCGAAATGAGGGTAAGAATTCTGTTTCCTACTTTTCTTTTTTCCATATCTCTTCTGCTCATTTCATGCGACGATAAAGTCGTTTTTGAAGAAAACGCAGATATTGAAAGTGGTGTATGGAACATTAAAGACGGAAAGTCTTTCGAGTTTGATATTCAAGACACCAATTCATTGTTCAATTTCTATGTAAACGTTCGAAACGGTGAAGAATACGCCTATAGCAATCTATTCGTATTTGTCGAAATGGAATTTCCAAATGGAAAAAAGAGCATAGACACACTTGAATGTCCTCTCGCCGATGCTTATGGAAATTGGTATGGAAGAGGATTGGGTAAAATTTTCGATAATAGAATTTTATTTCGTGAGCGCAAACGCTTTCCTTTGTCTGGACATTACAAGGTTGGAATTTATCAAGCGATGCGTACCGATGATCTACCTGGCATTTACGATGTTGGTTTTCGTCTCGCAAAATCCAATTAGACATAATGGGTTGTTAGCTCAGCTGGTTTAGAGCACTACGTCGACAACGTAGGGGTCGCTGGTTCGAACCCAGCACAGCCCACTTTTTTCTTTTATACATTCGCTAAAAAATTATTCGTGCAGTTCAAGGATGTCATAGGCCAAGAAGAAACCAAAACTCGGTTGTTGCGATCGTTTCACGATGGTCGCTTGGCGCACGCCATCATGCTCTTAGGCCCCGAAGGCTCTGGAAATCTTGCCTTGGCGCTTGCATTTGCACAATATATAAGTTGCCCTAACAAAACGGAAATCGACTCCTGTGGGGTTTGTCCTTCGTGCCGCAAGCACGCCACATTACAGCATCCGGATGTGCACTTTTCATTTCCTTATTTCAATAAAACCAAGGGTGAAGGCGGAGGAGACAAAACGAACAGTGGACACTATGGCAAAGAGTGGCGTGAAACATTGCTCGCTTCTCCTTACATGGATCTAGATCACTGGAGAGCGATTATCACCAAAGAAAACAAGGTGCTACAATTGGGGGTAGCTGAGGCTGAGCACATCGTGAAACGAATTTCTCTACGAAGCCATGACGGTGGATACAAATTTCTAATCCTCTGGCTTCCTGAGTATTTGAGCACTGATACTGCAAACAAGTTGCTCAAAACACTTGAGGAACCACCTGATAACACTGTGTTTTTATTAGCGGCTTCGAATGTAGAGCGCATGCTTTCTACGATACTTTCTCGAGTGCAAACTCTAGTTGTTCCCAAACTTACAGATGAAGACATTAAGGCTGCACTCGTCAGAAAAGGTGTAGAAGATCAGACAGCCGCGGGTATCACACACTACGTTGATGGCAACTGGTGGAGAGCCAGCTTGCTAGCAAATAGCAATGACCCCAATATGTTTTTTAGCACTCAATTTATAGAGTGGATGCGCATGTGTTGGAAAAAGGACATAGCTGAAATCGTCAAGTGGGCCGACCAGATGCACGGACTGATGCGCGAGGATCAAAAAGAATTTCTGATGTACGCTTTAGACCAAGTAAGGCAGAACCTTGTGTTGAACTACGCCGGCCATGAACTCGCAAGAATGAATGAACAAGAAGCCGCTTTTAGTGCCAAGTTTTCTGTATTCATAAATGAAAGAAACGCGGAAACCCTAATGGAACTAATCACGGATGCGTTTTATGATATCAATCAAAACTGTTATTCCAAACTCGTTCTCACAGATCTTTCGTTTAAAGTTCACTATCAGTTGAGGAGTTGATTTTCATTATTCTTTTGTGAAAAATTAAATTCGTCCTTTGGTTATTTCAACCTGAATTATTCCAATTTTGTGTCATAATAATTATGACTATGAAATCTACCATCCTATTGCTCGCAGCAGGTTTGACGCTTACTGTCTCTTCTTGTGTGAGTCATCGCAAATACAGCGATCTCGAAACGAAGAAGAATTCCATTGTTTCAGAAAATGATCAGTTGAAAAAAGATAAGGAGCGCCTAGAAGCGTCTGAATTAGAGCTTAACACTGCACTTACCGTTCGCGGCAAAGAAGTAGATGAGTTGAAAATTGATACTGCGGATTATGGTAAGCAGTATCGTCAGTTGAAAGTGCAGTATGATAAAATCAATGAGCTGAATGATATTCTTAGCAAGAAGAGCAATGAGCTCTTATCTCAAGCCACTGGTGAGAATCAGAAGTTGGCGAATGAGCTTTCTAAGACACAAGAAGCTCTTCAGAAAAAAGAAGACATGTTGAAGGCTCTTGAAACGAATCTCAATGAAAAGCAAGCGGATATTGATAAAGCGAATGTTGAACTGAAGGATCGTGAAGCCCGCCTCACTGAATTGGAGGATTTGTTGGCCGCTCAACAAGCAGCAAGCGAAGCACTTAGAGATAAAGTTCAAAACGCTCTTTTGGGATTCAAAGACAAAGGATTGACTGTAACAGAAAAAAATGGTCGCGTATATGTGAGCATGGAAGCTAAATTACTTTTTGCATCCGGTTCTACAGCTGTGGATCCTAACGGCCGCAAGGCATTGGTAGATTTGGCAAAAGCCATTGAAAACGAGGTAGACATGGAGATCATTGTAGAAGGACATACGGATACTGATCAATTGCGATCTTCTTCAGTACCGCGCGACAACTGGGAATTGAGCGTTTTGCGTGCGACCGAAGTAGTAAAAATCATGACAGCGAATAGCAATATCAAGCCTCAAATTTTAAGTGCTGCTGGACGAAGTGAATTTATGCCAATTGGTGCAGACAAGGCTAAGAATAGAAGAATTGAAATCATTCTTCAGCCCGATCTTGGTGAGCTTTACAAAATCATTGAGTCTCAGAAGTAAACACTTCATGCAATACATCCAAGCTCTTGAACTCTCGCACATTTTCGAGGTGGAGCTTGATGTAATGCAGTAGATATTCTAATAAGCCTTTCCGCTCTACTCCAGAGATTTTTAATGCATCTATTTGATCAAAGGTGGTAGTGAGCATTTGTGCCCACAAGACTTTGTAGTGCCCTTCGATATAATTTTTGTGACCCGGCCGCATATTCGTGAATTGGCCAGAAACAAAATCGAAGTAATCTTGCTCGAAATTCGTGTCATCTTCAATAGGTGAAAAGCCGTAATACTTCGTTAGTTGCGCTAAAAACCAAAGGTGAAAATTTCTCACCTGCTTGCTATGATCTAGCAGTTGTAGTGCATTTTCGATAAAGTCATACAATTCATCATTTTGATAGTCGTCAGCAACCGTTTTGTACAAGACCTCATTCAGGAAGAGGACTATTGCACTTTTCACAGGTTTAAATGGAATGTCTGAAAAAGGAATTGCTATTCGGGCGTCCGAAAAAGTTGCGAGGCTAGTATTTTCTTTCACTTTAACATTCAGTTCGAGTATGGTGAGCGGCTGAAGTTGTGCGGCTGTACTCGACTTTCCCTTTTTACTCGTTCTCACTAAAAAAGCCTTTAATCCAAGTGACTTGGTGAAGATTCTGGCAATAATTTGATTATCTTTATACTTAATGGTTTGAAAAACAATACCTTTTGTGTGCTGTTCCAATACTTTTGTTATTTTAGCACGCTTTACACATCGCGTGGTTCAAATTTCTTGATTTATATATTGAAAACCAATATTTAATTGATGATTTTTGACACAATAAATTGATCTCTCAAAGAGCTACGAGCTCTTACTAAGATATGCAAAGGTTACATCGCCCCCTGGGCGGTGTATGTTTAAAGTTAGGTTAGGCAGGGCAATCTTCGGGTTGCCCTGTTATTTTTTAGAACGGGAATGAGAACAAGGAAGAAAAGAACAAGGAACAGGGGAACTATCCCTTCAATTCCAATATCCAATTTCCAAATTCCAATCTCCAATCTCTAAATTCCAATCTCTAGTCCTTATCTTCGCTTTGTGAATCTTTATAGTAACAAACAGCGGTGGAAGATTTTTTTGTTTGCAGTGGCGATGGTCATTGTAGGAATTACTCTTTGGTATAGTAATCACATTGCTGAGAAGATCAGACAGGGCGAGCGAGAAAAAGTAGAGCTCTGGAGCGAAGCTATTCAGCGCCGTGCAACGCTTGTTAAGTTCACCGAAAATCTTTTTGAGAATCTACGTACAGAAGAGCGCAAAAAAGCAAAACTTCTTGCAAAAGCTTATCAAATACTAAGCGATCCTAGTGATCAAAACGACCTCACTTTTGTCACGGATTTTATTTGGGGTAATACCACTATTCCCATTCTTATTTTTGATGAGAAAGGAAAACTAAGCAACAGTGCCAATCTCCCAGAAGACAAGGCAAATAATACCGTTTACATCGATTCGCTTTATGCAGTCATGCAAGAGAAATACGACCCGATTCGATTTCCGGAAGTCGGACTGAGAGTATATTACAACGATAGCTACATCTTCATGGAGCTGCAACACACCATGGATGATTTGATCAATTCATTCATATCAGAAACAGTGATTAATGCCGCCTCGGTACCTGTAATTGTAACCGACAGTCTTGAAAAAACAATTATCCGCTACGGCAATATTGATGCAATGGTGGCGGGAGATTCGCTGCAACTATACTCCACTTTGGCATCCATGAAAAAGGGTAATAATCAAATCAAAATCGAGCTACCTGGTCAAGGAACGCAAGTGATTTTTTATGAAGATTCACAGGTGCTGAAGCAGTTGAAGATGTTTCCAGTGTTTCAATTGATTCTCATAGGTGTCTTTCTTTTCATTGCCTATCTCATCTTTTCTACTTTCCGCAAAGCTGAGCAAAATCAAGTTTGGGTGGGCATGGCAAAAGAAACCGCGCACCAACTCGGCACACCACTTTCTTCACTGATGGCTTGGTCTAGCCTCCTAGAAGCACAAGGAGTCGACAATTCCACTCTCACAGAACTCAACAAAGACATCGATCGTCTGAACACTATTACTGACCGTTTTAGTAAGATAGGCTCGGTTCCTGAGCTGCATCCGCTGGATTTGGAGGAAGTAGTACGCAACGCTTTCGATTATTTGCAAAGTCGCGTGAGCACTCGCGTATCAATCACTCTAAGTGGCGAAGCCGAAGGCATGCATGCGCTCGTCAACGTTCCGCTATTTGGTTGGGTGATTGAGAATTTAGTAAAAAACGCCGTAGACGCCATGGACGGCGAGGGCAAATTACATGTACGTGTTTTTAATGAAAATGGTACGCCCTGTATTGAAATTAGCGATACGGGAAAGGGCATTGCAAAAAACAAGTGGAAAACTGTATTTCAACCTGGATTTACAACGAAAAAAAGAGGTTGGGGACTTGGGCTATCACTCGTAAAGCGCATCATCGAAAACTACCATAAAGGTCGTATTTATGTAAAGACCAGCGAGCCCGGAAAAGGCACCACTTTCAGAATAGAGTTACAAGGCTAAAAGAGATTTTCGCATCACAAAATCATCCATTACAAAGCCATTTCCAATATCAATAACCTCTTCTCGAAAAATGGCAAACCCATTTTTTTCATAAAATGTCTTTGCCTTATTGTATTTGTTTACGTTCAACTCCAACAGCGCTCCTCCCCTTTCACCACAGCGTCTTTCAACTTCTTCCAACAACATTTTTCCGAGCCCAAGGCCTTGTGTAGCAACGTCTACATACAATTTATGCAATCGAAATATTTCGTTATTCAAGGGAGAAAAAGAAGCAAAACCGAATGAACGTTCGGTACTTGAAACAATTATAAATTCACAATTCTTTGCCGTCATTTGTTCGCGCAATGATGCGGCGCTGTACATCATATCGAGCATATAGTAGATCTGTTCGGAAGAAATTATAGTGCTGTATGTTTGAGGCCAAACGCGAGCGGCAATATCTTGTATCAACTCGACATCGTCGACCGTTGCTGTACGGATAGCATACTTATCCATGCATTGTTTCCTTTTTTCCATACTTATCCATAAGCGTCGCTTCAAAATCAAGGAATTCTTGCCAGCGCTTTTCAACATCTACACCTGTTCCATATTTGCGTGCAAAGCCAATAAATGTAGCATAGTGTTCGGCCTCACTTGCCATAAGCTCGTAATAAAAATCGCGAAGACCTTCGTCGGAAATAGATTCAGAAAGCAATCTAAATCGCTCGCAGCTGCGCGCTTCGATCATCGCTGCAAACAGCATTTTATCTACAAACTGTTGCTCCTTATTTCCGCCTTGTTTTATAAAAGCTGCCAGATCATGGACATAGGGATCCTTTCTTTCGCGCCCGAGAGCTAAGCCACGTTTGCGTAGCTCATTGTGGACCATGCCGAAATGTTCCATCTCTTCGCGAGAGATACGCACCATTTCTTCCACCACATCATCATATTCAGGATAGCGCACGATGGTACTAATAGCATTGCTCGCTGCCTTTTGTTCGCAATATGCGTGATCGGTGAGAATCTCTTCGATATTCTTTTCGACAATATTTACCCACCTTGGATCGGTAGGTAGCTTAAGACCAAGCATTACCTTTTTCTTTTCCATGGTGCAAATATAAGAGGCAGACACAAGCCATGTCTGCCTCCAAACAATTATACCTTTCTCTTGCAGGTAGTGATGCCAAATGGCGCATAGAGCGGACAAAAGCTGACAAGACTTGTCAATACGAAAATGCCTGCCAATGCCATGAGTACAATACCCAAGGTGCCACTGATAACATTTGTGAAGAATAAAATTGCAACTATAGCAGCGATGATGATTCGAATCATTTTGTCTGCATTACCCATGTTCTTTTTCATAGTGATTTGGTATTAAATTATGAAACAAACATAGGAGTGTCTTGTTGGTCGAAGCGGTGACCATGGTCACCACACTTGTATGCTATTTGTCAGTTGTTTTACTTTACCCTCCTGTTCGAGTTTTTTCATCACACGAGTTACCACCTCGCGTGCGGTACCCAACTCACTGGCAATTTGGCGGTGTGAAATCTTAATTGGGTTGGCGTGTGTAAGGGCTGTCTTTTCTTTCAAATACGCATACAGGCGTGCGTCCATTTTATTGAACAACAAATGACTAATGGTATCCAGTAATTCTGCATAACGCTGATTGTACTGTTGGTAGAACAATGCGTTGAATTGCGGATAATCATTCATCCAGCCTGGAATTTTATCTACTGGAATCAACAACACTTTGGTATCTTGCTCTGTGATTGCATGTACACGACTTGGTTCATTTTTTATGGAAGCCGAAAAACTCATGATACAGCTCTCGCTTGGCTGAATATAATACAGCAGCAATTCTCTTTCATCGAAACGTGAAAAGACCTTGATGAGTCCTTCGAGTACAATAGGAATGACCTTCACGAACTGCCCTTCTCTCAATATCTCTGTGTCTGCAGGTATTTCTTTCACCAGCGAAGCGTCAGATATGATATCCTTGAGAGGATTTCCTAAAAAATGCAATGGGTCCATAAGTCGAATATACAACAATCCATTGTTTATGGATTGGATTCTGACTATGTACATGTCTCCGCGGAATTGTTAGCTTTGCATCTATGGCAAAAAAGAGACCGAGCTACGGCTCATTCAAAACCGAACTTCGAAAGGAGATTATTCGAGTATTTGAAGCAAATGAAAAGAAGCCAATGAATTATAAGCAAGTGGCGGGAGAATTGGACATTACCGACTCTGGAGTTCGCATGCTTATTCATGATATTCTAATATTAGAGGCTGAAGAAGGAAAATTAAAAGAAGTTGAAACTGGTAAATATATAATTGCTAATCCTTCGGTTTATTCTGCAATTGGCCGCATTGAAATCAATCGATACGGTAAAGGCTATGTGTCTATTGAGGGACAAGAGCGCGACGTCGAAATCCCCAAAGGCAAAACAGGATATGCATTGTACGGCGACACAGTGGAGGTAACCTTCAATCCACAATCTCGACGTCCAGAGGGAAAAATACTGCGTGTTGTGGAGCGTTCACGACGCGAGTTTGTTGGTATTCTTGATGTAGGTAAGGTGGGTACGTTCATGTTGCCTTCTGACAAACGTGTTCACGTAGACTTTTACATCAGCAAAGAGCAACTTAACGGAGCTGAGCACGGCGATAAAGTGCTCGTGCAAATACTCGATTGGGATCGCCCTGAGAGTAGCCCATTCGGACGTGTAGTGCGTGTATTCGGAAAACCCGGCGACCACCAAGCAGAGATGCATGCAATCATCGCTGAATTTGGCTTTGAGAGCGAGTTTCCGAGATCGGTTGAGGATTATGCAAATGATATCGACGCCGGCATTACACCAAAAGAAATCGCCAAACGACGTGACTTTAGAAAAATCCCCACCTTCACCATCGACCCATTTGATGCGAAAGACTTTGACGATGCATTATCATTCCAGAAGCTTTCTAATGGCAATTATGAAGTGGGGGTTCATATCGCAGATGTGAGTCATTATTTACATCCCAATACTATTCTCGATGCAGAAGCATTTGATCGTGCCACAAGTGTATACCTTGTAGACCGCACCATCCCTATGCTTCCCGAACGCCTTTCTAATTTTTTGTGTTCACTCCGTCCAAACGAAGAGAAGCTTTGTTTTAGCGCTGTATTCGAATTGGATGAAGAAGCAGAAATTCACAGTGAGTGGTATGGTAGAACTGTAATTTATAGTGATCGTCGATTTACCTACGAAGAAGCACAAGAGATTATCGAGGGCAAAGACGGCGATTTCAAAGAAGAGATACTGATTCTTGATAAGCTTGCTAAAAAGCTCCGTGCAGAGCGATTCAGCGAGGGCAGCATCGACTTCAATAGCGAAGAAGTCAAGTTTAAATTGGATGAAAAGGGCGTACCGACTGGAGTCTATGTCAAGCAGATGAAAGACTCCAACCAATTGATTGAGGATTTTATGTTGCTTGCCAATCGTAAAGTGGCGGCTTTCATTGGTGACCCGAACGTTCCATTCAACAATACATCGAAGCCCAAAACCTTTGTATACCGTGTTCACGATGAGCCCTCACCTGATAAAATAGAACAGTTGAGAAAGTTTGTAAAGCAACTTGGCTATAAGCTTCCAAAGACGGATGAAAAGGGCATGACCGCTGCTATCAAGCAGTTGATTACGGCATCCATCGGGCAACCCGAAGAGAGTGTGATTAAAGTAATGACCATTCGCAGCATGGCCAAGGCAGAGTATTCCACCCAAAACATTGGACACTATGGTTTGGCCTTTGATTTTTATACGCACTTCACTTCTCCGATCCGCCGATATCCTGATGTCATGGTACATCGTTTATTGCAGCATTACTTGGAGAAAGGAAAGCCTGTGGATGAAAGTGAATATGAAATGAGATGTCGCCACAGCAGCGCGATGGAAAAACGCGCAGCCGAGGCTGAGCGCGCATCTATTAAATACAAGCAGGTAGAATTCATGTTGGCCCGAAAGGGACAAGTATTTGAAGGCATTGTGTCTGGTCTCGCTGACTGGGGTATTTACGTGGAAGAAAAAGAAAGTAAGTGCGAAGGCTTGATTGCCCTCAATACGATAATGGACGATCACTACAGTTTTGATCCCGACCGTTACGTGGTGTATGGAGTGCGCACAAAACGGGAGTTCCACATGGGTGATTCTATCATGGTAATGGTGCATGACGGCGACCTTCAGGCGCGCTCGCTAGACTATATCCTGGCCGAGGACGCCGGATTGGTGAAACCGGGAAGTGCACGCGAAACCCGTATTTCCGGCGGTAATAAAGGACGCTCCGGCGGTAATTTTACCAAAGGAAAAAGTCGTGGAAGCGGCGGCAGTCGCGGGGGAGCTCGTGGAACAAAGAAAAAACGACGTTGATAATTTTATTCTAGACGCAAGTCCTATTACATTTGCCACCCGAAAAAAACCGCGCCTATAGCTCAGTCGGTTAGAGCAACAGACTCATAATCTGTGGGTCCCTGGTTCGAGCCCAGGTGGGCGCACATTTAAAAATCGCTGTATTTTGAAACAACATTCTTCAGAATAACAGCGATTTTTCATTTTCACAGAATGTTGTTCTCTGGAAATCACTTTTCTATCCTCTTTTTTTCTAATTTTCCAAACTATATGTTGTTTGTATGATAAAACTACTCGTGCCAATATTTTTCTGTATTGGCGCACAAGCATTGGCGCAGCCTGATAAGGTTGCTCAAGCATTGATGACCACTCCTGATTTGAATACGTTTGAATCGAACACCCTCCACCGAGATGGAGTTCGTAAAACAGTGGAAGCAAAAGTGATCTTTGAAACTGCTGACTTGAATAAGTTTTGGCGATCTTATCTAAAAGACAACTTTAATGTCAGTGGCAAGAAAGAAGGAAGTTACATTTCCTGCGGCCCAATTGTATCTGCGCAACTCTCCGTCGATACTGTTTTTCTTTATTATGCCATTTCCACCGAGGCGGACTTCTCAAAGCTCTCTGTTTTTGCCCTTAAAAAAGAAGAGTACATCATCGACGCGAATGGTGCGGAAAAGCAGAGCATAGTGGCGATTGTGGAAAAGGCATTGGTGCAATTTTACACCCAACTTTATGATCAAAAAATCAAAGATCAGCAACGCTATTACGACCGTCAAGTAAAGGATCTCGCGCGGGTGGATAAAGATGGTGCCCGTCTTGAAAAAGAAAAGGCATCGCACGAGCAGTCTATTTCTAAGCTGCAGGATCAACTAAGCAGTTCACGAGCCAACATTAACAAGCTAGAATCTGAAAAAAAGGAATTCGAGATCAATCTCGAAGATGAAAAAAAAGAATCCAATCAGATAAAAAAAGAAATTGAACAACTTGAGCAGGCTTTGCGAACGAAAGAAAGTGAATACGCTGAGCGCTTTCCTGGTGCGGATATCACCGATAAAAAGGCTGAAAAGGCAAGAGTAGATTTAGAAGATCGCCGAGAAAAAATAATTAAACAGCAAGCCAAACTTGAGAAAAAAAATGAAAGAGTAACTGCGGTTGAAAATAAAATACTTCAAAGCGAACGCAAGCTTCACGACGCTCAAAGTAGCTTGGAGCGTCAAGAAGCAGAAATTTCTAGACACAAAAGTGAACTTGAAATTTTGTACTCAAAACAACAGGACAATAAAACTGCAAATGCAGAAGAAGCGGATCAATTATCAGTCGCTAAATCAGCGTTAGATCGACTCAAAGCAGCTAAAGGTGGATTAATTACATTAAATTAAATACCATGAAATCATCACAACTAACATTTGAAAATGGGCAGTGGTCTTCTGGCGAAACAACGTTGGAAAAGGCTCAGATAGTGATTGCCGCAGGCGGCATTGATACCATTGGGGATGTCTCGATATATGAATATTTACGTAAAAAGTTTCCAACTTCCGATATTGTGAGTTTCAGCACGGCTGGCGAAATTGCCGGTGTTAGGGTTATTGATAGTGGTGTTGTTGCAACTGCTTTGTATTTTGAAAAGACATCTATCAAAACTTGTAAAATAAATCAAGAACAGTATAATAATAGTTTTGATTGTGGAGATTCGTTACGCTCAATGCTGGATGCCCCTGACCTTGTCCACATCTTGGTAATAAGTGAAGGTATCCAAACTAACGGAGATGAGCTTGTAAAAGGTATCAACTCAAATCTTCGAGAGGGAATTGTAGTAACAGGTGGCTTGGCTGCCGATGCTGGAAGATTTCAAAAAACACTTGTCGGCTTGAACGATGTTCCGACGTCTGGAAATATTGTAGGAATAGGCTTTTACGGCAAGCATTTACAAATCACCCACGGATCACAAGGAGGTTGGGATCCATTCGGCCCAGTGCGCGAAGTGACCAAGTCCAAAAGCAATATTCTCTACTCATTGGATAATATTCCTGCACTTGAGTTATATAAAAATTTCCTGGGAGAAAAGGCAAAAGAACTTCCAAGCGCTGCTCTACTGTTTCCCCTTTGTATTCGAATGGAAAATGGTGACCAACTGGTACGTACCATATTGAGCATTGATGAAGAAGCTGGATCCATGACCTTCGCGGGCGACTTGCCCATAGGGGCCAAAGTCCAATTTATGATGGCCAACTTTGATCGACTTATCGACGGCGCCATGGACGCGGCTGCGCAGAGCAAGGCAGGAATAGCTCCCGTGTGGGTATTTATGGTGTCTTGCGTCGGAAGAAAACTCGTTTTAGGCCAGCGCATCGATGAGGAACTTGAGAGCGTCGTCGACGAACTCGGACCTCAGGCAACTTACAGCGGGTTTTATTCTAATGGTGAAATTTCGCCCATTTTACAATCAGTAAAATGCTCTTTACATAACCAAACTATGACCATTACCACATATACCGAAGTATAGTTATGTCCGATTCTCCTGAGCTTCATCGTCTCTTTCAACGACAACTCAAAAAATATCAAATAGAATATTCTTCTTTACCCAAGAATATTCAAGACTTTTTATTATCACTCAATCAAAGTTATCTTCACATGGAAGACAATCGACTACTCGTTGAGCGGGCGATGCGCCTGAGCAGCGAAGAGTTGGAAGAAAAAAATAAAAGTCTAAATGAAGAATATAGCAAACAACAATTGCTGATTGAATCATTAAAAACATCTTTCAAGAGTTTGAGCCCAGCGGGCGAAGAAATCAGTGACAACAATCTTTTGAACATTGCTGAGCAAATTAAAATTGCAATCAAAGAGCGTAAAAAACTTGAAAAAGATTTAGTTAAAGCACGAGAAATCGCAGAGACTTCTCTCGAAACGCGTAAAATATTTCTCGCCAATGTATCTCATGAAGTGCGCACACCCTTAAACGCCATTATAGGGATGTCAGGTATACTTGCGGATAGTCCATTAAACGACGATCAACGCGAATATTTAGAGGCCATTCGTGCCTCAAGTGAAGGCCTGCTGGTAATAATAAATGACATTCTTGATCTTACAAAAATGGAAAGTGGAAAGCTTCAACTGGAGCAAATTCCATTTAGCATCGACCATGCTCTAAAGCCCGTGATGCGTGGCTTTGGAGTAAAGGCACAGCAAAAGGATATCCAACTTACCATTGAACGAGATGTGACCATCCCTGACTACGTCAAAGGAGATCCTACGCGCATTGTTCAAGTGTTATCCAATCTCCTTTCAAACTCTATTAAGTTCACACATAGAGGATCAGTAAAACTCGTAATACGCAACAAAGGAAATGAACGTGATCAATTCTTGATTCAATTTACAGTGGTGGATACAGGGGTGGGTATAGAAGAGACTAAACTGAATGCAATTTTCGACGAGTTTACCCAAGAAGACGCCTCTATCTCCAGACGCTATGGCGGAACTGGGCTCGGATTGCCTATTGCAAAAAATTTGGTTGAAATAATGGGCGGCTCACTAGCTGTTGAATCGATAAAAGACAAAGGATCAGCGTTTACATTTACCATACCTCTTATCAAGGCTGAAAAGCCCGTAGTACAAAACTTGGGTATTGTTGCTGACAAAGATCTCTCCGGTAAAAACATTCTATTGATCGAGGACAACGAAATCAATCGTTTTCTCGCATCGACTTTATTAAAAAAATGGAATGCCTCTTAT
>JBILSZ010000122.1:0-6993 GCA_044371755.1 Flavobacteriales bacterium
CATTTTTCGCTGTAAATACCGAATAATGGTGTTCTGATAAGAAGCACAGATATCATTAAGATTTTTCGCTATGAAATCTGACTGCTTTTTTTGTTCGTCTCGTAAAAAATATAGCAACGACGTTTTTAGCCCGCTAAAACTAAAGTCAAACCCTTTTGTATCAGGGATAGTGAATTTGAAAGCATTAGGATTACCGAGCTTGGCAAGTCGATCGATATGGGGACCTCCTGGGTAAGGCAGTCCTAATACTTTTCCAGCTTTATCAAAAGCTTCACCTGCGGCATCGTCTATGGTTTTTCCAACCACTTGCATATCCATAGGTGAGCTTACTAAAACTATCTGGGTATGTCCCCCACTTACAGTGAGGCACAACATAGGTAGCGGCACATTTTGAATAATGTCTCCTTTATGAAGAAAGTGCGCAAGGATATGGGCCCTCATGTGATCAACAAACACTAAAGGTTTGCCCAAAGCCAAAGACAGACTCTTAGCATAAGACATTCCCACAAGCAATGCGCCATTCAGTCCTGGACCACCGGTGCAAGCGATTACATCGATTTGACTTAATGTCACACCAGCCTCGGCAAGTGCTTGATCCACTACAGGTACTATATTCTGCTGATGCGCGCGACTAGCGAGCTCTGGCACGACACCACCGTACTTCTCGTGTACTTTTTGCGAAGCAATAATGTTGGATTTGACTTCGAGGCCAGCTAAAACGGCTGCACTTGTTTCATCACAACTGCTTTCAATAGCCAGAATCAGTGGCTTCATGGCGCAGGAGCGGTGTTGTCGGGAGTAATGAGCATTTCATCGAAACCAACAGTAGAAGCTGATGTCAATTCCTTTCCGCGTTGGATAAGCATAAAGCTGTGCACTCCAGAGTCTTCATTTTGCTCATACCATTTGGAGGATTGTTCAAAGCCCATGATCATAAACACTTCACTGTATACTGTGGCGGCGCTAAGAGATTTAGCCGCCACGGCCACATACACCACCTCATTATCCACCGGATAGCCGTAGGTCGGGTCTACCAATGATGCCTTATCCTCAACCCTCATCAACGAAAACGCACCATTTATAAGACGAATTCTATTATCAAGACTATCTCCTGTAATTCCAAGTGGAACTACATTCAACTCATCCACCCCCACACCTTTACAAATGACACTGGCGCCATATTGTAGCCTGAATTGACTCACACCTTTTGACGCAAAAAATTCACCAATCATATCACAGGCATATGCCGATGCAATAGAAGTGAAGTCTAATTCAATGCGTGGATCTTTTTTTCTAACAAGAGAATGGGAGTATTGGTTGTTATCATTATTGATTTCTATCAAATCTACTTTAACACCATCAAACGCAACAAACTCGTATAGGCTATCTAAATTGGGTTCACCTTCTAAACCGGCAAATTTGATTCGGTACCATTCCCTTTTTAGCGGATTCATGGTTGGATCAAAAAACTGCAATGAGTTGCGATTATAGTCTTTAACAATGTCGTACACAATTCCGAAAAGCATCGTCGAGTCAACGAATTTAAACGCTTGATCTGTTTTTTTATAAGCGTTAATCCTACTGATAATACTAGAAGTGTCGAGCAAACTGAAATTTAGCTCGAACATTTTGATAATGCTATCGATAGAATGCGTGTAGTCTGTAGAGTCACTAACGACATCAATAGAATACTCTTTACCAAATAAGAGCCCTTTGTATTCGCGACCGGGAATGGATTTTTTCTCATCTTTACAAGCTATAAAGATTGCTGAAAGAAAGAAAATTGAAAACAAACCGTGTTTAAACGACTTCATGGCGCGAAATTAGTGTTAAATGTGCAACCAGTTTTTATTATTGAAAGCGAAAAGAGAGATTTTATGAAGCATATAGGGTTAACATTTTTATGTTTGGTACTGACCAACGTTTTATTTTCTCAAAATATTCAAAATAAAGTATTTAATAATAAAATACGAACTCCCCTAGCCTTCCCTGAGCAAAATCCCGTTGGATACCCCATGATTGAGTTGAATAGTGCTTCGGGGCTTGAATTTCACTTTGATCTTTTTAATGACATGCGTGAGGACTACCGTTACAGCGTCTTTCATTGCGATCACGATTGGAACGTATCTACCTTAAACACATCCGAATATCTCACAGGCTTTCCCTGGACTGAAATTACCGATGTCGAATACTCTTTTAATACCCAAATTGAATTTATTCATTATCAATGGATATTTCCAAACGAGTTGTGCAGGCCCACTCGATCAGGAAATTATGGAGTAGTGGTCTATAAAGGCGACGACCCTTGGAAAGGACTCGTGCTTTCTTATCGAGTAGTGATTTACGAAAATATGATTGGCATCAATTCGGCTGTGGTCAATAGTTCTATTGTCGGTGAACGATTTAAAAAACAAGAAATCGATTTTAGTTTTAATACCGCTGGATACTATATGCCTTCGGTTCAAAACGATTTACACGTTGTGATTCTTCAAAACGGGAATTGGAACAACGCCATTTTTAATCTAAAGCCCACATTTATAAAACCAGGCGAACTCATTTACGATCATAATGGAGTAAATAATTTTGATGGACTCAATGAATGGCGTGCCTTCGAGGTTAAAAGCACAAAATTCGCGGGCATTCAAGTGAACAATATCATTTTGGAGCCTGATGGCTGGCACGTCTACCTCAGGCAAGACCTACTGAAGGGAACGCGCGCCTATCAGACAGATTTCGATTTAAATGGCAGAACATTTATAAAGAATGACCTTGCCGATGATACTCACTTGGAGTCGGAATATGTTTATGTTCACTTTTCATTATCTACCCCTAAAATATCGGAAAACAAAGTATTTCTTGTGACCTCAGAAACCGATTTCACAGGGCTCATCGATGAGTGTGCTTACAATCCAGAAACCAAGGCTTATGAGGTGAAAAAACTAATGAAACAGGGATATTACAATTATCGCTTTGCTACGATTAATCTTTTTAATGTCAAGGGTGATTATAGTTTTACTGAGGGCAGTTTTATGGAAACAGAAAATGATTACCACATTATTGCCTACTATTTCGATCGCTCGTTAGGGTCGGATAGAATAATCGGGGTAAGTTCAGTCAACAGCGCAGGCAGATAATATTTAATCTTTATCAAAATCGTAGTCGTCATTAGAGAACTGAATCCTCTTTCGGTTTGCAATTTTGAAATCTTTGAAACGATCTCTAACAAAAATCAGAAAGTCATACTGGCTGCTCGTTTTCATGAATTCATCAGATACATTGAGAAAGTCTATAAATTCATCAAACTGATCATTTGTAAGTTGGATGATGTCATAGTCGACATAATGATGAAATAAATCCTTTAGCAATTCTCTCTTTTTATCTTCATTTTGAAGTCTTGCTAATTCGCGCTTGCTCTCTTCTCTCTTGCTGAATTGCTGATACAGAAAGGTAATTGGACTTGCCAGGGCATTGAGTCCACTAATCATATAGTCGTCTTCATTGAATCCGAGACTTTTAATTTCTTCTTGAATTTGTTCTAAATCTTTTGGAGCGAAAATTTCCACTGCGGCGAGAGTTTGAGTGCGCTCCTCCAAGAAAGTAGTAGGGAAATACTCGGCTTTCAAAACAGAATCTTTGAAACAGAGGTTTCGGGAATAATATCCTAGGGAAGTAATGGTGATGGTATCAGTTTTAAGACATTTGACCGAATAACTGCCATCAGACTTACCAAAAGATCCAGTTTTTGATCGTTGATTGATGATAATGACATTGGAGATAGGTTGATTGTTCTCCTGTCTGATTTTTCCACTTACGACAATTTCCTGAGCAGGCGCTAGTGATTGCGAGTGTGAATTTAAGTGACTAAATGAGAGTAAAACAAAACATAAAGTGGCGAAAATCAACCTCGTTTTTGATATTTCCATTCCTTGCTTCAAGCGCATCCTTGGGGAGACGTATTATATTTTAAAAAAGTTACTAAAATAGTAATTGTACAAAGTACACTTATATATATTTGAGTCAAATAATCAAGCAAATATGAGATTTAAACTTCTACTTACGAGCATTTTTGTGACTTTGCTATTTGTCAATGTTCATGCCCAAACGAATGAAATCACTCTAAAGGTCAATATGAGCGGCCTCACTGTTTCACCTAATGGCGTCCATGTAGCAGGTGCATTTCAAGACTGGAATCCCTCTTCTACTCCCATGATAGATGAAGGCAACGGTATTTTCTCTTATACATTCACAGCAGATGAGTTTGCAAACTTGAATTTCAAATTTATCAATGGTAATGACTGGCCTTTTCAAGAATCAGTGCCAAGCGCTTGTGGTTTACCCGACGGATTTGGGGGAATCAATCGCATCTTAGAAACTGGTGGATCAGACGTTATATATGGTCCTTATTGCTTTGGAACTTGTGATATCTGTCCTCCTTCCGTGGAGCCTTCCATAGTAAACGTAACCTTCCGAGTAAACATGAGCGATCTTCCGGCAAGCGATAATGGAGTGCACATAGCGGGTAATTTTCAGGGATGGAGTCCCTCAACTACTGCTTTGACTGATGTCGGTAACGGTATTTATGAATACACTGCAGAAGTGGCAGCGAATTCGGAGCTTCTTTTTAAGTTTATCAATGGCAATGACTGGCCATTTCAAGAAACGGGATTTGGCGATTGTGGTGTACCTGATGGATTTGGTGGATTTAATAGAGTCCTAAATGTAGAAGAAGAAGATTTAGTTTTTGGTCCGGTCTGCTTTGGCGAGTGCGCAGATTGCCAAGTTTCGATTCCTGTAATGGTGATTTTCCAAGTGGATATGAGTAACGAGGAAGTTGCTGCTGAAGGAGTATTTGTTGCAGGCAGCTTTAATAATTGGGATGCCACAGCAACTCAATTGGCCGCGAATGGTGACGGCAGTTACTCAGCTGTAGTTTTTGTAAATGCTAATTCTGAAATAAGTTATAAATTCATCAATGGTACTACTTGGGAAATTGTTCCCATGGAATGCGGTATGTCGGATGGGTTTGGGGGTTACAATAGAAATTTGAGCGTAGCTAATGAAACGGTGATCACTGAAATGGTATGTTTTAATTCTTGTTCGAATTGTGTGATGATTCCAACAGTAAGCCTAACATTTAGAGTAGATATGTCCAATGAGAATGTTTCCAGCCTTGGAGTCCATGTGGCAGGCTCTTTCAATAACTTTAGTCCTACTTCTACCCCCTTGATTGCTGAGGGGAATGGCATTTATTCTGCGACAGTTGAAGTTCCCGAAAATCTCTCTATAACTTACAAATACATCAATGGGAACGATTGGCCCGGTGCGGAACTCGTGCCCTTTGAATGTGGCGTGAATGATGGATTTGGCGGTTATAATCGAAGTATTGTCACCAATAATAGCGATATTACATTGCCATTAGTTTGTTTTTCTTCGTGCGAAGCTTGTGTCTTAAATATAGCTGACAGTCAGTCCTCCATAGGACTTTCAATTTTCCCCAATCCTGCGAACGAATACATTACCATTTCTGGACTGCAGTCCAATTCGAATGTTGCAATATTCGATGTAACTGGAAAAATGGTGCTTCACAATAAGGCCAATACTCCCAATTTCACAATGAATATCAGTGAGCTTAATCGCGGAATTTATATACTGCGTGACCTTTCAACGAACGCCTCTGTGAGACTTCTGGTAAAATAGGATTAATATTGTTTTAACAAATAAACCCTCTCATTTGAGGGTTTATTTGTTTAAACGGGTAAATTAGCGACCATGAAACCACTTTTTATAATTCTCTTTATTTTTATTTCATTGTTTTCCCAGTCGCAGAATCTTTTCATTAATGAAATTGTATCTGAAAATGTTGATGGAGAACAAGATCAATTCTTCGAACGGGATGACTGGATTGAAATCTACAATACTGGAGGTATTACAAATCTCGCTGGATATTATCTGAGCGACGACCCGCTTATTCCTAACAAGTGGCAGATACCGAGTACCAATGCTGGTGTAACTACTGTATTACCCAATAATCATATCATCTTTTGGTGCGACCGTGACCCTGAACAAGGTGAAGACCATGCCGACTTCGGCTTGAATATCGATGGGGAAACCGTCTTTTTGGTAGCTTCCGATGGTGAGACAATCATTGATAGTGTCACGTTTCCACAAATGGCACCCGATATAAGTTATGGCAGGTCATGCGACGGCTGTAGCACCTGGCAATACTTCAACAATGTAACATTTGATGATGACAACTTGGAGATTATTCCAGCACCACAGTTATTGTTCATTAATGAGGTGATGGCAAATAATCAAAGCTATTGGAATGATTTGAATGGAGAATACGAACCTTGGTTTGAAATTTTCAACCCTAATTCTTCAATGGTTAACCTTGCCGGCTATAGCATCACGCTATCTAATGGAGTTGAGTGGACATTTCCTTCTGAGGTACCCTTTTATACTGTGATTTTACCTGGTGAATTCAAGATTTTTTGGGCGGATGGTGAACCTACCGAAGCGGGCAATCACACTTCCTTTTTTATGGCTAATGAAAATACTACTTTAACCTTGAAAGGCAATAATGGAAGCACGATTGATACTTATAATTATGTAGCAACAGGAGCCAATCAAAGTTATGGCAGACAAACGGATGGCGCACCGACTTCTATTGTGTTCAATAGTCCTACACCAGGTGTCACCAATTCCCTAATCATAATACCATCCCCTACTTTATTCATCAATGAGTTGCTCTCTGTGAATGCCAACGATGTCGCTGATGAGATGGGACAATTTGAAGATTGGTTTGAAATTTATAATCCCAACAATTTCCCTGTTAATCTTGCTGGTTATTACATCAGTGATAATATTGAAAATCCGCGAAAGTGGCAGGTGCCATTTTTCGATGCAGTTGAAACCACGATTCCTGCGAACGACTGGATATTATTTTGGGCAGATGAAGACCAAACACAAGGTATTAGACACACAAGCTTTCGA